>JBBIOF010000051.1:0-10556 GCA_037443505.1 Candidatus Rokuibacteriota bacterium | reverse complement strand
GGACGGCCTGGCCGCCGCGCGGGTCCACAGCCTGGCCGCGCGCCTGGCCGAGCCCCAGCTCGCCCGGGGCGGCCTCCGCGCCGTGCCCTGACGTCCCGGCCGCGCCCTACACCGACGGCTGCCTGAGCCCGTACTTCTCCATCCGGTACCGCAGCGTGTTCCGGGAGACGCCGAGCGCCACCGCCGCGCGGGAGATGTTCCAGCCCGTCTCGCGCAGCGCCTTGAGGATCTGCTCCTGCGCGGCGTTCCCCACCGCCTCCCGGAGCGGTGCGACCGGCGCCGGGCGCGGCACCGCCGGGACGGCTCGCTCGGGATGGCGCACGCGCTCGGGCAGGTCGCCGGGCTCGAGCACCGGGCCGGTGGCCAGCGCCACCGCCTGCTCGATCACGTTGCTCAGCTCCCGCACGTTGCCGGGGAACGGGTAGGCCGCGACCACCTCGAGCGCCGCCGCCGACAGCCCGTCCAGGGGCCGGCCCAGGCGCCGGCCGTGGCGGTCGAGGAAGTGGCGGGCCAGCAGCGGGATGTCTTCCGTCCGCTCCCTCAGGGGGGGCAGGTGGATCCGGATGACGTTGAGGCGGTAGAGGAGGTCCTCGCGGAACGTCTTCTCCGCCACCGCCTGCTCGAGGTCCCGGTTGGTCGCCGCCACCACGCGCACGTCGATGGGGACGGGGCGGTTGTCTCCCAGGCGGCGCATGCTGCGCTCCTCCAGCACCCGGAGGAGCTTCACCTGGATGCCCGGCGGCGTCTCGCCGACCTCGTCCAGGAAGAAGGTGCCCCCGTGCGCCTCCTCCAGGAGCCCCTTGCGCGCGGCCACCGCCCCGGTGAACGCTCCCCGCACGTGCCCGAACAGCTCCGCCTCCAGCAGCGGCTCGGGCAGGGCCGCGCAGCTCACCGACACGAAGGGGCCGCGGGCGCGGCGGCTGGTGGAGTGGATGGCGCGTGCCATGAGCTCCTTGCCGGTGCCGCTCTCGCCCGTGATCAGGACCGTGCTGTCGGTCTGGGCGATCCGCGGGAGCATCCGGAGCACCTCGCGCATGGCCTCGCTGGCGGCCACGACGCCCTCGACGCCGTAGGCGCTGGTGACCTCGGCGCGGAGGAGGTCCACCTCCCGGCGCAGCCGGTGCTTCTCCAGCGCGTTCCTGACGCGGAGCAGGATCTCCTCGGACTGGAACGGCTTGGTGATGAAGTCGAAGGCGCCGAGCTTCATGGCCTCCACGGCCGACTCCACCGTGCCGAAGGCGGTCATCAGGACCACCTCGGTGTCGGGGCTCACCTGCTTCACCTGCCGGAGGAGATCCAGGCCCGACACCGCTTCCATCCGCACGTCGGCCACCACCAGGTCGACCACGTCCTGGCCCAGCATGTCGGCGGCCTCCCGGCCGCCCGGCGCCTCGGTGACGGTGTAGCCCTGCCGCCGGAGCATGATGGCGAGGCTCCGGCGCATGCCGGCGTCGTCGTCCACCACGAGGATCCTAGCCGTCATCGTGCCTCACCAGCTCCCGGACCCGCTGGAGGAGCTCGGGCGCCTGCAGCGGCTTCTCCAGGAAGTCTACCGCGCCCCGCCGGAGCGCCTCCTGCCGGGTCTCCGGGCCGCCGAACGCGGTGACGATGATCACCGGGCATCGGGGCCGGTGCTCCTTCACCAGGGTCAGCAGGTCGAGCCCGCTGAGCGGCTCCATCATCAGGTCGGCGATGACCAGCCCGTAGGTCCCGGTCTTGAGCCGCCCGACCGCCTCGGCGACGGACGCGGTCTCGGTCACCTCGTACCCCTCCCGGCGCAGCATGATCGCCAGGCTCTTCCGCATCCCCGGCTCGTCGTCCACCACCAGGATCCGCGCCGTCAGCCGCTCCTCGGCTGGACCGGCAGCGAGAGCACGAACCATGTGCCGACCCCCTGTTCGCTGTGCACCGCGATGTGCCCGCCGTGCTCCTCGACGATGCGCCGGACGATGGCCAGCCCGAGCCCCGTGCCGCCGGCGCGCGTGGTGAAGAAGGGCTCGAAGATCCTCGGCAGCACCTCGGTCGGGATGCCGGGGCCGGCGTCCCGGACGGAGACCTCCACCCGGTCCCCGAGGCTCCGGGCCTCCACAACCAGCTCACCGCCCCCGGGCATGGCCTGGACGGCGTTGAGGAAGAGGTTCCAGAACACCTGGCGGAGCTGGTCGTGGTCGCCCCGGACGGGAAGCAGGCCGGGATCGAACTTCGCCGCCAGGTGGACCGACCCGGGACAGCGGTCGTCGTGGCGGAGGAGCGCGAACGTGGCGCGCACGGCCTCCGGCAGGTCCACCTCCTCGAACTGGGGCGGCCGCGGCCTGCCGAAGGCGAGGAAGTCCGAGACGATCTCGTTGAGTCGCTGGGTCTCCGCCTGCACGATGGCCAGCAGCTCGGCGTCCTCGCCCCCGATGTTGGGGTTGGCCCGGAGGAGCTGCACGCAGTTGCTCAGGGCTCCCAGCGGATTGCGGGCCTCGTGGGCCACGACGGCCGCGATCTGTCCCAGCGCGGCCATCCGGGTCTTGCGGACCAGCTCCTCCTGGGCGGCCACGAGCCCCTCGTTGGACGCCCTCAGGTCCTGGTAGAGCCGCGCGTTCTCCAGCGAGGTGGCCGCCTGCTGCGCGAAGGAGGCGAAGAGGGCGATCTCGTCCTCCGTGAAGCGCCGCGGGGCGCGGGTGGCGATGGCGAGCACCCCGAGCAGCTGGTCCTCCCGCAGCAGCGGGAGCCCGAGGAACGAGACCAGCCCCTCCCGCTCCACCAGGTCCCGGTGGACGACCCGCGGGTCCCGGCGCAGGTCGTCCACGACCACCGGGCGGCGCGTGGAGGCGACCAGGCCGACGAGCCCCTGGCCCGGCTCGACCCACCGCGAGGAATCGGGGGCGCCGGCGACCAGCGGCACCAGGCGGCCGTCTCCGGCCCGGGGGACCCAGAGCCGCGCGGCCGCGCCCTCCATGAGGCGGGACACCGCCCCGAGGACCACCTCCACGATGCGGCCGGGATCCAGGGTGGCCGTGATCGCCTGGCTGACCCGCAGCAGCCCCTCCAGGCGCGCGCTCTTGACCCGCGTCTCCTCGTAGAGGCGCGCGTTCTCCAGGGCGATGGCGGCCTGTCCCGCCATCCGGGTGAGGGCGTCCACGTCCTCGTCGGTGAACGTCTTCGTGGTGCGGTGGGCCACCCACAGGAGGCCCACGATGTCCCCCCGCAGCGTGATGGGCACCGCGGCGGACGCCCGGATGCCCTCCGCCCGGCACGCGTCGTCGTAGCGGGGGTCGTGCACGATGCCCGGGGCGTCCAGGTAGCTCCCGACGCGCGCCGGCTCGCCGGTGGCCAGGACGGCCCCGCCGATGCCCCGGCCGGGGGTGACGACGAGGGCCCGCAGCCGCTCTGTCCGCGCTCCCAGGACCAGCTGGATGCGGGCCTCCCGGGCGTCGCGGTCGTAGGGGGCGATGGCGGCCAGGTCGGCCTTCACCAGCTCGAGCGCGTGCTGCGCCACCGACCGCAGCACCTCGTCCCGGTCCAGGGTGGAGGACAGCGCCCGGGACGTCGCGATCAGCGCCTGGACCGCCTCCGTCATGCGGTTGAAGGCCAGGGCCAGCTGCCCCAGCTCGTCGCCCCCCAGGGGGGCGATGCGGTGGGCGAGGTTGCCCCGCGTGATCTCGTGGGCGCCCCGTACCAGGTCGCCCACGGGCCGGGTGACGCTGCGCGCCTGCCAGGCCGCCAGCCCCACGCCGGCGGCGAGGGCGGCGGCGGCCAGCCCCAGGATGGTGTTCCGCATGCGCTCGATGGCGGCCCGCTCGCGCTCCAGCGAGAGGCCGATCCGCGCGACCGCGCGCCGGTCGTTCATGACGTAGATGGGCACCGCGAAGTCGTAGCCCGCGACGCGCCCCTGCTGGATCTCCTGGACCAGCGGGCGGTCGGTGGCCGCGGCCCCGACGCTGAGCGGATCGCGGTAGACCTTGCCGGCCTCCCCCACCTCCTGGTGAACGAGCACGCGGCCGGAGAGGTCGAGGATCATCGCGTACAGCACGTCGGGGTCGGTGGCGATGCTGTCCACGATCTGGCGCATCACCAGGAAGTCGTCCGCGACCACGGCCTGGACGCTCGAGTGGGCGAAGACCCGGGTCAGGAGCAGGCCCCGCTCGCGCGCCTGGCCGAGGGCCGAGCTCCGCTGGAGGTACAGCACGCCGGGGACCATGGCGGCGAAGAGGAGCGCGATGCCCAGCGAGGTGTTGAGCGCGAACCGCGCGTGGAGGCTCAGCCCCCGGTACCACCCCATCAGCGCACCCGGTATCAGCCGAGCCCTCACGGGACGCTCCGGCCGCTACGGCGCCACGTCGGCCCTGACGAGCTTGTCGTGGGGGAGCGTGCCCAGGTTCAGCTCGAGGCCCCGGACCCGGGCCGAGTGGGCCGCCATGTGGACGGCGTGGTAGAGGAAGACCATGGGCACGTCCTCGACGATGAGACGCTGGACGCGGGCGTACACCTCGCTCTGCTCGTCGCCCTCGGGCAGGCGCAGCGCCCGGTCCAGCAGCCGGTCCAGCGCGGGGTTGCGGTAGCGCGTCAGGTTCGTGCTCTCCGCGGCCTGGCTGTGGAACAGGGGGACCAGCAGCCGCTCGGGATAGGGCGCCCGGAGGTTCCAGTCGTACAGGAACATGTCCCCTTCCCGGGCGCGCGCGCCCTTGACCACCTCGCTCCACGAGGGCTTGCCCAGGAGCTCGACGTTCACGCCCACCCGCTTGAGGTCGTTCTGGATCGCGCCGGCGAGCTCGGCCACCAGGGTGAGGGCCGCGTTGTGGACCAGGCGCACCGTCAGGTTCCCGCCGCGACCGCTCCGGGCCAGGAGCTGCCGCGCGCGCTCGGGGTCGTACGCCGGCTGGCGCGCGCCGCCGTCGTAGCCCTTCATGGAGGGCGCGAGCGGGCCCCGGGCCGCCACCGCCGCGCCGCGGCCCAGGAACGTCACCGCCCGCTCGACGTTGATCGCGTGGGCCACCGCCCGCCGCACCTCCGGGTCGTCGAAGGGCGGGCGCTCCAGGTAGAAGCCGAGGTAGAAGACGTTGAGCGCCGGGACGGGCACCAGCCGGACCGAGGCGTGCTCGCGCAGGCGCTCGAAGAAGACCGGGTCGCGGACCCGCGGCACCAGGTCCACCTCGCCGCGGACCAGCCCCTGGACCACCTCGCGCGTGTCGGGCATGAACCTGAACACCACGCGCGGGATCTTCGGCACACCGCCCCAGAACTTCTCGTTCCGCCGGAGCACGATCCGGTCGGCGCTCCGGCTCTCGAAGGCGAACGGCCCCGTGCACACCGGCCGCTTGCCGAACTCGGCGCCGAGCCTCCGCAGCGCCGGCACGCTCACGATGTCCACCTGGCTCAGGTAGTGCAGCCCCGGGTACTTGAGCCGGAAGCGCACGTGCATGGGGTCGGGCGTCTCGATGTCCTGGATCAGGTCGCTCAGCAGCTTCTCCCGGGGGTTCCGCGGGGCGGCGGTGTAGAGCTCGTGGGAGGGGCGGAACTGCCGCTCGAAGCTGGCCTTCACGGCTCCCGCGTCCAGCGGCGTCCCGTCGTGGAAGGTGACGCCGCGGCGGAGCGTGAAGGTGACGTCGAGCCCGTCGGGCGCCCGCGACCACGACTCGGCCAGGGCCGGCTCCAGGCGCTGGCCGTCGCGGGAGATGTTGAGGAGCGCGTCGCACATCAGCCAGGCGACCGGGTAGTAGCGCTCGGAGCCGCCCTTCGCCGGGTCCAGGGACTCCGGCTCGCCCTCCAGGGCGTACACGAAGGGCCTCTCCGTGGCCGCGGCCGCCGTCGCCCCCCCCCCCCCGGCGCCCGCGGCCGCGCCCACGGCCACGCCCCGGGGGGGGGGGGGGGGCGAGGCGCCGGGAGCAGGCCCCAATTACCCCGTACCACTTCCACTCGCGGAAGCGGACCGCCTCGGCCAGCGCCCCGGCCGCCTGCCGGTTGAACCTCTCCAGCCTCGCCTGGAGGTCCAGGTACCAGGGCTTCGTCTTGAACTCGTAGAACCACCGGACGTCGTCCAGCAGGCGCTTCTGGTTGTCCCGCGCGTCGAGGCCGCCCTCCAGGAAGATGCACACCTCGGCCCGGAGGCCGAGCAGCGTCTGGCCGTTCCCGTAGGCGTTGTGGTAGGGGTCCCAGGAACAGGCGCGGTAGTCCCTCTTGCCCTGGGGATCCTTCAGGACGAACCCGTCGGACCACCCCGCCTTGGAGTCCAGACCTCCCCTCGCCGGGCCGGGCGGCTGGCCGATCTCCTTGTCGAAGGCGGCGATGAGCTCCGCGTTGGAGTTCGGGTCGCCGCCGAGGATCCCCTCGATCCGCAACTCGTAGGTCGCACGCGCCGGCATGGTCCCCTCCTCGCTCCCAGTGGTGTTCCTCCGGTCCGGGCTCCGTCACGCTGCTCCCGAGCCGATCCGCTCCCACCCCCCTTCTCGCGAGTGCGGATGACCCTAGGCGCCGCCCAGGAACCTTGTCAATCACCGCGTCGGGCCCTGGCACCGCGACGTGCCCCGCAACCCGGGTGCCACCGCGAGAGCCCGGGAAAACGGGGACTTGGCCGGACCCGCCGGATCGAGTGGTGGTGGTGGTGGTGGTCTCGAACGCCAGCGCCCCCCGACGCGTCTGGCCCCCCGGCGGCCGCTCAGGGTTCCACCACCACCGCCGGCCCTGCGGAGGGCCCCGGCACCGAAGTCGCCGTTTTCGCGTGCATCGAGGCGTGGCACACCCGATGCCTCAGCCGGTTGGCGACGGAGGACACCATGAAGCGGCTGGCGATCCACTCATATCCCGGCGAGGTCGCCCTCGCCATGGTTCTCATGACGGCGGCGATGGTCGTCGTCCTGTGGGTCGCGGACGCGGTCGGACAGACGACCGCCGCGGGGAGCGAGGTCGCCCGCGATGCGGGAGCCCCGCCCGAGCGCGACGGCGGCGCCGCCTTCCCCCCGCGCGAGCCCGTGGCGGCCAGGGCGAGGCTGGCCTACCTGGAGGCCCTGATGCTGGCCTCGCCGCGGCGCTCGGCGGAGGGTGTCCTCCGGGTGGCCCCGGCCGAGGTCAGGACCCGGAGCCGGGAGGACGCGGCGATCGCCAGCGGACCGGAGCACCGCCCGTGATCGCCTTCGACGAAGCCCTGCGGGAAGCCCGCCGCCGCCGGGGATGGACGCAGCTCGATCTCGCCGCCCGTCTCGGGACCGCGCGGGCGACCGTATCGCGCTGGGAGCGCGGCAGATCCCGGCCCCGGTACAGGCACCTGCAGGCGATCGCCCTGCTGCTCGACCTGACTCCGGACGAGCTTCGGCGCCCGGAGCGCAGGGACCGCGGGCCGGCGAATCCTCGCCTCGAGTCCGTGGCGGACAGGATCGCCCGGGCGCTCGCGCAGCTGCCCGGACGGCGCGCGTCAGCGGAAGGCGGGCACGACCTCCGCCGTGAACCGGTCCAGCAGGGGACGCGGGTCGCGCGGCAGGAACATCGTCGGCACCCAGAGCATGTGGACGCCCGCCTCCCGTAGCCGGGCGAGCTTGTCGCGGACGGCGGAGAGGGAGCCGGCCAGGAGCGTGTCGCGCACGCACTCCTCGCCCCACCCCATGCGGCGGCCCACGGTCGCGGCGAGCTTCGCGACTTCGGCAGGGTCGTCGGTGACGAGCAGGGGCATGTTGGCCGAGCGGACGATGGTCCGCGGGTCCCGTCCCAGGCGGTCGCAGTGCTCCTCGAGGACGCGGCCCTTGCGGGCGAGCGTCTCGGGCCCGCCCCACGCGTTCCAGTGGTCGGCGTGCGCGGCCGCGATCCGGAGCGTGACCTTCTCGCCGCCGCCGCCCACCATCAGCTCCGGGTGCGGCCGCTGCACCGGGCGGGGCGTGAGCGGGGCGTCACTCAGGCGGTAGAAGCGGCCCTCGAAGGTCGTCTTCGACTGGGTCCACAGCAGCTTCACCACCCGGCACGCCTCGTCCAGGCGGGCCAGCCGCTCCCCCACCGTGCCGAACGGGATGCCGTAGGCCTCGTGCTCGTTCTGCTGCCAGCCGGCCCCGAGGCCCAGGATCAGGCGGCCGCCCGAGATCACGTCCAGGGTGGCCGCCATCTTGGCCACGACCGCCGGGTGGCGGTAGGTGTTGCCCACGACGATGGTGCCGATCCGCAGGCGCGACACCCGGGTGGCCAGCGCCGACAGCGTCGTCCAGCACTCCAGCACGTCCCCCACGCGGTCCGGCGTGTTGGGCATGAAGTGGTCGGTGACGCACGCCGCGTCCCAGCCGGCGTCCTCCACGTGGCGCCAGAGACGGACCACGTCGTCCCACGTCGTGTTGCCGAGGCTGGTGAACAGGCCGAAGCGCATCGGGCCGGGCCTCCCTCATCCCGGGCGGACGGCCACGCCGGCGCCGGCCAGCAGCGCACGGAGGTCGTCACCACGGTCCACCCGGTAGAGGACCCCGCGCATGCCGAGCGCCCGGGCGGCCTCCACGTTGGGCGGGTGATCGTCCACGAAGACGCACGCCTCGGGCGTCACGCCCAGGCGCCGGCAGGCGAGCCCGTAGATCTCCGCCTCCGGCTTGGCGCAGCCGACCTCCGCGGAGCAGACGATGTCGTCGAACAGGCCGGCGATGCCGAGGCCGTCCCCCAGGCGCGACCGGAGGGTCCGGTCGGCGTTGCTCAGCACTCCCAGCCGGTAGGACGGCCTGAGGCTCCGGATGAGGGCGACGTTCTCGGCGATCGGCCCCCCGGCCGCGCGCCACTGCTCGTGGAGCGGGGGCAGCGGGCGCCCCGCCCGGCGCTCCAGCTCCCCGTGCGCCGAGGCGAGCCAGGCCTCCCGGTCCCCGCGGCCGCGCTCGACCTCCTGCCAGGCATCGCAGCGGTACAGGGTCTCGAAGATGGACCCGCGCGGCAGGCCATGCTCGTCCTCCAGCGCGCGGGCGACGTCCCACCGCATGTTCCAGATGACCCCGCCGAAGTCGAAGAGGACCGCGGCGAGGGGCGTCCCGGCCCCCACCGCCTCAGTAGCGCCCGGGCCGCCGGGGGTCCGGGGCGGGCGGGGGCTTCTCGACCTTGCCGGGGCTCACGCTGACCCAGCCCCGGCCGCGCATGCACGCCTCGTCCAGGCTCCCGCCGCGGGAGCACTCCGCGTAGTCGCGGCGGAACTCCTCGGTGGTGTACGGCTGGCCGACCTTCATCCACTCCTTCTCCTGGGCGCAGCCGCCCAGCGCGAGCAGGAGCCCCAGGCCGAGGGCGCGGGTGACGAGGCGCATTTCCCCCGCATTCTACCGGGTGTATCGTCTAGGAGGAACTGGCCATGGACACCCCCTGGGGCCGCAGCGTGTGGTCCGCGCTGGTCGACCTGGGCGACCGGCTGAGCGCCGTCCTGCCCGCGCTCCTGGCCATGCTCACCCTGATCCTCCTCGGCGCCATCCTGGGCTGGATCGCCCGGGCCGTCGTCTCCCGCCTGGCGCGCGCCCTCGGCTTCGACCGGCTCATGGAGCGCTGGGCGCTGGCGCCCTCCCTGCGCCGGGCGGGCATCCTCCGCGCCCCATCGGACGTCCTGGGATTGCTGTGCTTCTGGGCGACGTTCGTCCTGTTCGCGAGCCTCGGCATCGATGCCCTGGGCTTCCAGGGCGCGGGCAGCGCCACCGGCTTCCTGATGGCGTTCCTGCCACCCCTCTTCGCCGCCGCGCTCATCATGGTGGTCGGCTGGCTCGTGGCGAATTTCCTGAGCCAGGGCCTGCTCATCGCCGCGGTCAACGCCGGGCTGCCCGAGGCCCGCCTGCTGGCCCGGGCGGCGCACTGGGCGGTGCTGCTCTTCGCGGGCGCCACCGCGCTCACCCACCTCGGCATCGGCAAGGAGATGGTGCTGGTGGCCTTCGGCATCGTCTTCGGGGGGCTGGTGCTGTCGCTGGCGCTGGCGTTCGGCCTGGGGGGTCGGGGATTCGCGCGGGAGCTCCTCGCCCGCCGCCTGCGGCGGGAGGCGCCGCCAGAGCGCGAGCGACTGACTCACCTGTAAGGCGAGGGGGGCCGGGCGCCCGGGCCGAGCCGTGGCGCGCCTCGGTCACGCGCGTCGCTCGGGGCTCTTCTGGCCGGGGCGGAAGAGCACGTATCCGACGCCAGTCCGGTCCAGCCAGACCCGCGTCAGCTCGTCCAGGCGGTAGCGGCGCGCGACGCCGGCCGCGTCCGGCGCGGCCGGGTCGTTGACCAGCACGGCGCCGTCCTCGTAGCCGGTGAGCACCAGCAGGTGGCCCGCCGTCTCGGGGACCGCGGCGCCGGTCAGCTCGCCGGCCGCGTACCGCACCGACGCCACGATGGGCAGCCCCCGGCCGAGGCACCAGGCCGCGGACGCCCAGTCGGGGAACCGGAGGAGATAGCCCATCACCCCGTGATGGCCGGCGGCCCGGATCGCGGCCGCCCACACGCCGTAGCGGTCGAGCCCGGGATGGAAGACCTCGGCCGCGAAGCGCCGGTGGTCCACGGCCGCGCCGAAGTACCCGAGGACCATCGCCACACTGGTGGGCGAGCAGATGCGGTCGCGCACGCCGGGCGGCGCCGTCATCTGGCTGACGGCGGGGACCGCGAGCCTGACC
>JBBIOF010000050.1:0-10570 GCA_037443505.1 Candidatus Rokuibacteriota bacterium | reverse complement strand
GGCCGCCGCGCGCGCGGCGGCGGGATCGGCGGCGAGGTGAAAGTAGACCAGCGCGCCGAAGTGGTCGGCCGGGATCTCGCGGCCCGCGGCCCGGGCGAAGTCCTGCGCGCGCTCCACGCCGGTGCGGAACGCCTGGGGCGTGATGAACGAGGGGATCCAGCCGTCGCCCAGGCGGCCCGCCCGCCGCACGGCGGCCTCGCTGCTGCCCCCGATCCACACGGGCAGGGAGGGCTGCACCGGCCGGGGCAGCACGCGCACGTCCTCGAGGCGCCAGAACTCCCCCGCGAAGGTCACCGGCTCCCCCGTCCACACCAGGCGCATGATGCGGATGGCCTCGTCCGTGCGCCGCCCGCGCTCGGCGTAGGGCACGCCGGCCGCGCGGAACTCGCGCTCCGCCTCCACGCCCACCCCGAACGCCGGCAGCGCACGGCCGTCCGAGAGGTAGTCGAGCATGGCCAGCTCGCGGGCCAGCACCACGGGCGAGCGGAAGGGCGCGACCAGCACGCTGGGCCCGAACTTGAGCCGGCGGGTGCGGGCCGCCACGGCGGCCATGGCCGTGACGGGCTCCAGCACGGGCAGCGGCGACGACAGCCGGTCGGAGAACCAGAGCGAGTCCACGTCGGTGCGCTCGCAGAGGTCCACCAGGCGCCAGAAGAGGCCGGCGCCGCCGTCCGCGGGCCAGGGCCCCGGCATCACGCCGATGCGGTACTTGATGCGCACGGGCGCGATGGTATCACTGATCGGGCGCCGCCCCTCCCGGCCGGAGCGGCGCGGGACCCCGTGCTACAATGGCCGCGCGCCACCAGGCCATGCGGGACCCCGGCAAAGCGAAGCAGATCGTCGAGGCGGCCATCCGCGTCTTCGCCCGGAACGGCTACTACAGCTCGCGCGTGTCCGACATCGCCCGGGAGGCCGGGATCGCCAGCGGCACCATCTACCTCTACTTCAAGACCAAGGACGAGATCCTGGTCACGCTCTTCCGGGACAAGATGGCGGAGTGGGTGGCGGCCGTCCGCCGGGAGATCGCCGGCGAGCCGGACGCCGTCGCCAGGGTGCGCCGCCTGGTGGCCCTGCACTTCTCGGTGCTCGAGCAGAACCCCGACCTGGCCGAGGTGGTGCAGGTGGAGCTGCGCCAGGGCCAGAAGTTCTTCCGGGGCGCGCCGGCCCACGAGGTGTCCGCCTACCTCGACCTGATCGGCTCGGTCCTGGAGGAGGGCGTGGCCGCGGGCCGCTTCCGTCACGACCTGCCGGTGAAGGTCGCCGCCAGGATGCTGTTCGGCGCCATGGACCAGATCGCGACGTCGTGGGTGCTGGGCAAGCGGCGCTACCGGCTCGCCGATTCCGCCGAGGCCGTCGCCTCGCTGTTCCTGAGAGGAGTGTCCGCCGATGGGGTATGAGACGCTGCAGGTCGAGCGCGAGGAGAGCTGGGCCGTCATCACGCTGAACCGGCCGCCGGCCAACGCCATCAGCGAGCAGCTGGTGCACGAGCTGAACGCCGCGGTGGTCTCGTTCGAGGCCGACGACACGGTGCGCTCGCTCATCATCACCGGCGCCGGGGACCGCATCTTCTGCGCGGGGGCCGATCTGGGCTCGGCGTTCTCCGGCGGCTCGGTGGACGCCTTCATCCGCTTCGGCAACGGCGTGCTGCGGCGCATCGAGCGCTACCCCAAGCCGGTGATCGCGGCCATCAACGGCCACGCCCTGGGCGGCGGCTGCGAGATCGCCATGGCCTGCCACTTCCGCGTGCTCAAGGAGACGGCGCGGATGGGGCAGACCGAGTCCAACCTGGGCATCATCCCGGGCTACGGCGGGACCCAGCGGCTGCCGCGGCTCATCGGCCGCACCAAGGCGCTGGAGTTCCTGATCCTGGGCACCCAGGTGCCGGCCCAGGAGTGCCTGGCCCTGGGCCTGGTCAACCGCCTCTCGAAGGAGGGCGAGACCCTGAACGACGCCCGGGCGCTGGCCCGCCAGATCGCCCGGCGCCCGCCCATCGCCACGCGCCTGCTCATCGAGGCGGTGGACGACGGGCTGGAGGCCCCCATCGACCAGGCGCTGGAGATCGAGGCCCGCGCCTTCATGAAGACGCTCCGCACGGAGGACGCCGCCGAGGGCATCCAGGCCTTCTTCGCCCGGCGCGAGCCCGAGTTCAAGGGGCGCTAGGCCGTGGACCTCGGGATCCGCGGCCGGGTGGCGGTCGTCACCGGGGGCGCCAGGAGCCTGGGCAAAGCCGACTGCCTGGCCCTGGCGGCGGAGGGCTGCCGGGTGGCGGTGCTCGACCTCAACGCGGAGGGCGCGGAGGAGACGGCCAGGGAGATCGCCGCCGGCGGCGGCACCGCGCGCGCCTGGGCGTGCGACATCCGCGAGGCCGCCCAGGTGGCCGACGTGGTGGCCTCCGTGGAGCGCGACCTGGGCCCGGTGGACATCCTGGTAAACAACGCCGGCTTCGTCTACACGGTCGCCCAGCTCAAGGACACCAGCCCCGAGGACTGGGCGCTCAACCTCGCCATCAACCTCACCGGCACCTTCAACGTCACCCGGGCGGTCTTCCCGGGCATGCGCGAGCGCCGGTGGGGGCGCGTCGTGTGCATGGCGTCCATCGCCGGCCTGCTGGGCGGCTTCGGCCAGACGGCCTACGCCACCACCAAGATGGGGCTGGTCGGCTTCGCGCGCTCGGTGGCGCTGGAGGGGGCCCGGTACAATGTGACGTGCAACGTGATCGCGCCCGGGATCATCGGCCCCAACGCGCGCCTGTCGCCCATGTACGAGCGCATGGTCAAGCGCGTGGCGATGCAGCGGGAGGGCGAGCCCGAGGACGTGGCGTGGGCGGTGGCCTTCCTCGTGTCCGAGCGCGCGCGGTACATCACGGGCGCCGTGCTGACCGTCACGGGCGGCATGGACCTGTTCACCTTCTGAGGAGGGCGCGATGCCGACAGTGAGCGAGACCTTCGAGCAGATGCCCGGCCGGTTCCGGGCCGACCGGGCGGTGGGCGTCAACGCGGTGGTCCAGTACGAGATCAGCGGCGAGGGGGGCGGCACCTGGCACGCCGTCATCAAGGACGGCACCTGCGCGGTGAACCCGGGCCCGGCGACGAACCCCAACCTCACGCTGCAGGCGGGTGCCCAGGACTGGCTCGACATGACCAGCGGCAAGCAGAACCCGCAGATGCTGTTCATGGCGGGCAAGCTGAAGCTCAAGGGCGACATGGGGCTGGCCATGAAGCTGGGCTCGATGTTCGCGCTGTAGGCCGGCGGGGCCCGGGGGAGGCGGCGGAGATGGGCCAGGAGCGCTTCGCCGACGTCGTCGAGCGGTTCACCCACGGCTTCGGGGAGGAGCGGCCCGGGCCGGCGGCCGACGTGGTCCAGCGGTGGCAGGAGGAGATCGAGCGCAACCTCCGGCGGATGCGGAACCTGGCGGCCCTGGCCGCCGGCACGGGGGAGCCCCGCACGGGCCGGACGCCGCGCGAGGAGGTCTACAAGCGGAACAAGTCCCGCCTCTACCGCTACCGGTCGGAGCGCCGGTACCGCACGCCGGTCCTCTTCGTCCCCAACCTCGGCATCAGCCGCCCGTACATCTTCGACCTCCTGCCCGGGGGCAGCTTCATCGAGCAGATGACCCGCGAGGGGTTCGACTTCTACCTGCTCGACTGGGGCGTGTTCGGGCCCGAGGACGACGGGCTCACCCTCGAGGCGTGCGTCACCCGCATCCTGCCCCGGATGGTGGAGAAGACCCTCGAGACCTCCGGGGCGCACGAGGTCACCGTCCTGGGCTACTGCATGGGGGCGCCCCTGTCGGCGTCGTACCTGGGGGCGTTCCCCGAGGCCCCCGTGCGCAACTTCATCGACATGGCGGGGCCCATCGACTTCTCGAAGGTGGGGCTGTTCGGGCTCTGGCTCGACCGGCGCTACTTCGACGTCGATCGCTTCGTGGACACGCTCGGCTCCATCCCCGCCGACCTGGTGCGGGCCGGCTTCAAGCTGCTCAAGCCCACCATGGACCTGTCCACCAGCGTGAACCTCTGGTGGAATCTCTGGAACGACCGGTACGTGGAAGGCTACCAGGCGCTCCAGAAGTGGGCCAACGAGTACGTGGCCTTCCCCGGCGAGTTCTTCCGCCAGTGGGTGCGCGACTACTACCAGGACAACCGGCTCTACCGCGGCACCCTGACCCTCGCCGGCCGGCCCGTGCGCCTGTCCTCCATCCGCTGCCCGGTCCTGGTGGTGGGGGCGCGGGAGGATTACATCGCGCCCCCGGCCTGCGTGCGGGCGCTCGTGGAGGCCGTCTCCAGCCGCGACAAGGAGTACGTGGAGCTGCCCGGCGGCCACATCTCCCTGATCGCGGGCCGCGGCGCCGCCGTCCACTGCTGGCCCCGCATCTCGGGCTGGCTGGCCCCGCGCTCCGGCTGATCCGGCGCGTCAATTCTCTTGCTGCATAGCGTCAATCCGGGCTAGGATGGCGGCGGTGCGCGATGGCTGACCCGGGAGCCGCGGCCCAGGAGCTCTTCGACCTCTGGCGCCGTCAGTTCGAGGAGGGCGCCCAGGCGTGGGCCCGCCTCGCCTCCCAGACCCCCGCCGCCCCGCCCGATCCCGCCGCCTTCTGGGGTCCGCTGCTCGAGCAATGGACGAAGGCGTGGGCGCGGACCCTTGCCCAGGCTCCGGTCTCGCCCGACCTGCTCGCCCAGTGGAAGCAGTTCCTCGACCAGTCCATCGAGGCGTGGTCCCGGGCGCTCGGGCAGGCCATGGGGACCGAGGCCTTCGCGCAGCTGCTGGGCAGGTACCTCGACCAGTGGCTGGCGGCCACCGGGCCGCTCAAGAAGGCCACCGAGCAGTCGGTGGAGGCCGCACTCCAGACGCTCAACGTCGCCTCCCGGACGCAGCTCACCGGCGTGGCCAGGCAGATCGTGGAGCTGGAGGAGCGCATCGACCGCCTGGAGGACGGGGTGGCGGCGGTGCTGCGGAAGCTGGACGACCTGGCCAGGGCCGTCCGCCCCCGGGACGCGGGGGAGCCGGCCTGAGCCCCCGGGGAGAGCACGCATGATCGGCAGGACGATCGCGGAACTGCGCGTGGGCGACAGCGCCGAGCTCACGCGCCGGGTGGAGCGGGGCGCCGTCTCCGGGTTCGTGGACGCGGTGGGCGACCACAACCCCATCCACAGCGACCGGGAGTTCGCGGCCCGGACCTCCTTCGGCGAGCCCATCGCCCCCGGCGTGTTCACCGCCGGCATGATCTCCGCCGTCATCGGCACCCGGCTGCCGGGGCCCGGCGCCATCTACCTCTCGCAGAGCCTCAAGTTCGTCCGGCCCGTGAAGATCGGCGACACCATCACCGCGCGGGTCGAGGTGGCCGAGGTGGTCCCGGAGCGCAACCGCATCCGCCTGCTCACCGCGTGCCGCAACCAGCGGGGCGAGGAGGTGCTGACGGGCGAGGCGTGGGTGATGCCGCCGAGGACGGCCCTGCGCTACGAGGACGGCGCCGCTACATCAGCAGGCCGCCGTTGATCGACAGCTCCGCCCCGGTGATGTAGTCGCCGTCCGGCGAGACCAGGTAGGTCACCGCGCGCGCCACCTCCTCGGCCGTCCCGAAGCGCCGGAGCGGGATCTGCTCCAGCAGCCGGGCCCGCACGCGCTCGGGGATCCCCTCCACCAGCTCCGTCTCGATGAACCCCGGGGCGACCGCGTTCACCGTGATCCCCTTGCCGGCCAGCTCCTTGGCCAGCGACTTGGTGAAGGCGGCCACGCCGGCCTTGGAGGCGGCATAGTTGGCCTGGCCGAAGTTGCCGATCTGCCCGATGACCGAGGTGATGTTCACCACCCGGCCGTAGCTGCGCTCGATCATCTGGTCCACGAACACCTTGGTGCAGTTGAAGACGCCGTCCAGGTTGATGGCGAGCACCTTGCGCCAGGCGGCGTGGTCCATCTTCACAAAGGTCTTGTCGGAGGTGACGCCGGCGTTGTTCACCAGGATGTCCAGGTGGCCGAACTCGCGAAGGACCTCCTGGGCCATGCGGAAGGTATCGGGGTAGTCGCTGACGTCGGCCCGGGCGAAGATGGCGCGGCGCCCGGTCTTGCGGATGCCCTCGACGACGTCGCGCGCGGCGGCCTCGTTGGAGACGTAGTTGACCGCGACGTCGGCCCCCTCCTCGGCCAGCGCCAGCGCGATGGCCCGGCCGATGCCCCGCGAGGCCCCCGTCACCAGGGCGGTGCGGCCCGTGAGCTTCATCGGATCCCCTCCCTCCGAGCGTGGCCCAGTGTACCACCCCGGTCCTTGTCGCCCTTGACGCGCGGTGTTAGACTCCCCGCGACAACGCACCGCCCCGCCGGCAGAGGGCCGCGGTGGGAGAGCCCATGGCGTACGTCATCAAGCGCTACTCCAACCGGAAGCTCTACGACACGCAGGAGAGCCGGTACGTGACCCTCGAGGAGATCGAGGAGATGATCCGGGCGGGCAAGGAGATCGCGGTGGTGGACGCTGCCACGGGCGAGGACCTCACCTCGGTCACGCTCACCCAGATCATCCTGGAGAACGAGCGCACCCGCCGCACGGCGCTGCCCACGGCCTTCCTCCACCAGCTCATCAAGCACGGCGAGGCCTGGCAGGAGTTCGTGCAGCGGTCCATGAAGTCGAGCCTGGAGGGGATCGTGTCGAGCCAGCGGGAGCTGGAGCGGCTCTTCCGCGACTGGTCCACCCGGGTGGGGTGGGGGCCGGCGGCGCCGCGCCCGGAGCCCCGCCGGGAGTCGAGCGACCAGGAGAGCGATCGGCTGCGGGAGGAGGTCGCGGCGCTCCGCGAGCGGCTCCGGGCGCTGGAGGAGCGGCTCGAGAAGCGCCGCGGCGAGACGAGGTAGGCGCCGCTCAGCTGGCGGCGTAGATCTCCTTCATCTTCGTCATGGTCCCCGCCAGCGTCTCCTGGACGCGCCGTCCGGCCTGCTCGGCGGCGGCCTGGCCCTGGCGCAGGGCGTGGACGGCGGTGCGCTGCAGCTCGCCGTACAGCTTGATGTTCTCGCGGGCCGCCGCAGCCCCCAGCTCCACCACCTCGGCGAGCACGCGCTGGCCGGCCTCGCTCCACAGGGCGAGGGTCTCGACGAACAGGTCCTGGGTCTTGATGGCTTCGCTCATGGTCCTTCCTCCTTCGGGTCGTCCCTGGGGTCGTCCTTGACGCGTCCAGACTAACGCGCTGCGTTAGGACGCGCAACTGATTTCTCGCGGCGCGTCAATCGGCGCGTGGTAACGTCATAACCCCTTGATCGGACAGGCTTTCCAGGGAGGGGTGGCCATGGCCCACGAGTCGCTGGCGCGGATGTTCTGGAGTCGCGTCGAGCGCAGCGCCCACCTGCCGGCCCAGATGTTCAAGCGGGACGGGGCCTGGCAGACCCTCACCTGGCGCCAGGCCGGGGACGTGGTGGAGGAGCTGGCCCTGGGGCTCATCGCCCTGGGCCGGCAGCGGGGGGAGGCCGTGGCGCTGCTCTCGGCCAGCCGGGTCGAGTGGGTGCAGGCCGACATGGCCATCCTCTCGGCCGGGTGCGTCACGGTGCCCGTCTACCCGACGTACCCGCCCGACCTCATCGCCTACGTGGTGAGCGACTCCGGCGCCCGGACGCTCATCGTCGAGGACGCGGCCCAGCTCGCCAAGGCGCTGGAGGCCCGGCCCAAGATGGAGGGCCTCCAGAACATCGTGGTGATCAGCGGCTACGAGGCCACCCAGCCGCCCGCCACGGTGCTCACGTGGGACATGCTGCGGCGCATGGGCCGCGACGCGCGTGACGCCCACCGCGCCACGCTGGCCGACCGGCTGGCCGGCACGCGGCCCGAGGACGTCGCCACCATCGTCTACACCTCGGGCACCACGGGCCCGCCCAAGGGGGTGGTGCAGACCCACGCCAACCACCTGGCGGCCCTGGCGGCGGCCTCGCAGACGGCGCCGACGGAAGAGGGCTGGGTGCACCTGCTCTTCCTGCCGCTGGCGCACTCGCTGGCGCGCCTGGAGTCCTTCCTCGGGCCCTACAAGGGCCTGACCACGGCGTTCGCCGAGAGCCTGGACCGCCTGGCCGACAACCTCCGCGAGGTCCGCCCCCACTTCATCATCTCGGTGCCGCGCGTGTTCGAGAAGGTGTACGCGAAGATCCTGGCCGGCGTGGAGGCGGGCTCGCCGCTCAAGAAGCGCATCTTCCACTGGGCCATGGACACCGGCACCGCCGTGAGCCGGCTCCGGCAGCAGGGGCGGCCCCTGCCGGGCCCGCTGGCCTTCAAGCTGCGCCTGGCCCACACGCTGGTCTTCTCCAAGCTCCACGCGGCGCTGGGCGGGCGGCTGCAGTGGGCGGTCTCGGGTGGCGCGCCCCTGGCGCGCGAGATCGCCGAGTTCTTCCACGCCGCCGGCATTCTGATCCTGGAGGGCTACGGGCTCACCGAGACCTGCCCGGTGCTGACCTTCAACCGGCCGCAGCGGTTCAAGTTCGGGTCGGTGGGCCAGGCGCTGCCGGGGATCGAGCTCAGGATCGCCCCCGACGGCGAGATCCTGGCCCGGGGCCCCAACGTGGCCACACGCGGCTACTGGAACCAGCCCGAGGCCACGCGCCAGGTCTTCGAGCCCGACGGCTGGCTGCACACGGGCGACATCGGCTACCTGGACGACGACGGGTTCCTCTTCATCACCGACCGGAAGAAGGACATCATCGTCACGGCGGGCGGCATGAACATCGCCCCCCAGAACATCGAGAACCTGCTCAAGACCGACCCGTTCGTGAGCCAGGTGATGGTCTACGGCGACCGGCGGCCGTACCCCGTGGCCCTCATCACGCTGAACCCGGAGGAGCTGGCCAAGTTCGCCCGCGAGCAGGGCATCCTCGCCACCGACCCGGAGACCATCGTCAAGCACCCGAAGGTCGTCGAGCGGGTGGCGCGGACGGTGGAGGAGAAGAACTCGCAGCTCCAGTCCTACGCCCGCGTGAAGAAGTTCGCCGTGATCCCCGGCGACTTCAGCCAGGACGGCGGCGAGCTGACGCCCACCCTCAAGGTCAAGCGCCGGGTGGTGGTGGACAGGTACCGCCACGTGATCGAGGAGCTGTACCGGTAACGGGGTGTCTCCCTCGGGAAGCCTCGAGGCCCCGGCGGTGACGAGCGACGAGTAGAGTGGACGGAGGTGCCATGAGTCGGCTGGAGAATCAGGTGGCGGTGGTGACGGGCGCGAGCCGCGGGCTGGGGCGCGCCATCGCGGTGGCCCTGGCCGAGGCCGGCGCCGACCTGGCGCTGGCCGGGCGGGCGGTGCCCGACCTCGAGGAGACGGCCGAGCTGGTGCGCAAGGCGGGGCGCCGCGCGCTGGTGCTCCCCACGGACGTCACCGTCTACGCCGAGGTGGAGAAGCTGATGTACCGGGCGGTGTACGACCTGGGCCGGCTCGACATCGTGGTCAACAACGCCGGCATCGCCAGGGCCCGGCCGCTGGTGGAGTGGGCGCCCGACGAGTGGCGCGACTTCGTGGACGTGAACATCCACGGCGTCATCAACGGCTGCCGCGCGGCCGCGCCCCACCTGATCACCCAGCACTCCGGCAAGATCATCAACATCGCGTCCATGCTGGCGGCCACCGGCATGCCGGGGTACACCATCTACTCCGCCACCAAGGGCGCCGTGGTGGCGCTCACGCGCACGCTGGCCGTGGAGTGGGCGCGCTTCAACATCCAGGTGAACGCCATCGCCCCCGGCTGGTTCGACACCGAGATGTCGGCGCCCGCCTGGCGGGACGCCAGGACCACCGACCGGCTGCTCCGCATGATCCCGGTGCGCCGCATCGGGCAGCCCGAGGAGATCGGCCCCCTGGCTGTCTACCTCGCGTCGCGGGACTCGGACTTCATGACGGGACAGACCATCTACCTGGACGGGGGGCAGACGGCGGCCTGAGCGCGGGGCAGGGACCCCCGGGTGACGCGGGCCTTCGCCGGGAGGCGGCGCGCGGCGCCCACGGGATTTGCCGCCGGCGCACCTCCTCACGTAGAGTGGCGCTTGTGAAGGCCGCGGTCCTGCACGCCCCCCGAGACCTCCGCGTGGAGCCGGCGGCCGCGCCGGAGCCGGGGCCCGACGACGTCCTGGTGCGCGTCGCCATCGCCGGCCTCTGCGGCACCGACTACCGCATCTGGAACGGCGACCGGCCCGTGGCCTACCCGCGCATCCTAGGCCACGAGCTGGTGGGGCGCGTGGAGGCCGCGGGCCACGCGGTGACGAACGTCCACCCGGGCGACCGGGTGGCCGTGGAGCCCAACTACTCCTGCGGCCGCTGCCCGCTCTGCGTCGAGGGCAACCGCAACCTGTGCCTGGGCCGCACGGCCGTGGGCATCGACGTGGACGGCGGCTTCGCCGAGCTGGTCCGGCTGCCCTCGCGCTGCTGCTGGCCGGTGCCGGACCACGTGCCGGACGACGAGCTGCTGCTCACCGAGCCCCTGGCCGTGGTCACCCGCGCGGTCAACCGGGGCGCGCCGGGGCCCGCCGAGACCGCCGCCGTGGTGGGGGTGGGCACCCTGGGCCTGCTGGCCCTCCAGGTGCTCCGCGCCCGCGGGGCCCGCGTGCTGGTGGTGGGGCGCAGCG
>JBBIOF010000049.1:0-10628 GCA_037443505.1 Candidatus Rokuibacteriota bacterium | reverse complement strand
CGAGATCCTCCGCGGCGCAGGCCGGGAAGAGGGGCGCCGCGCGGTCGGCTTCGTGGAGCCCCGGCTCGCGCGCGGCGTCACCCCCGAGGGCCCGGGGGGCGCCCGGATCGCCTACCCCCTCGCGGAGGTGCGCGTGCGCGCTCCCGTCCCGGATCCGCAGAAGATCATCGGCATCGGGCTCAACTACCGGGACCACTGCGAGGAGCAGGGGATCGAGCTGCCCCGGACCCTCATGACCTTCCCCAAGTTCGCCGACGCCGTCGTGGGCCCCGGCGATCCCATCGTCCTCCCGCGGGGGTGCGAGCAGCTCGACTGGGAGGTGGAGCTGACCGTGGTGGTGGGGCGGCGGGCCCGCTACGTGGAGCCGGACGAGGCCTTCGCCTACGTGGCCGGCTACACGGTGGGCAACGACGTGAGCGCGCGCGACTTCCAGTTTGCCGACCGGCAGGTGATGCGCGGGAAGGCGTGCGAGACCTTCGCGCCCATGGGCCCGTACCTGGTCCTGCGGGACGAGGTCCCCGACCCCCACGACCTGAAGCTGGAGTCCCGGCTGAACGGCAAGGTGATGCAGTCGTCCAGCACCGGCCGCATGGTTCACCGGATCCCCGCGATCCTGGCGTGGGTGACGAAGCACCTGACCCTGCAGCCCGGCGACTGCGTGATGACCGGGACGCCGGCCGGCGTGGGCGTGTTCCGCAAGCCGCCGGTGTTCATGAAGCCCGGCGACGTCATCGAGATGGAGATCCAGGGGCTGGGCGTCCTCCGCAATCCCGTGGTGGCATCCGACTGACGCCGCGCCCGCGGCGGGCGCCCGAGGGAGGAACGAGCATGGCGAGCGTGAGCGGCACCCCGTGGCACACCGATCGCTGGTTCGTCAGCCCGTGGAACTACCTGGACGAGGTGACGCGCGGGGTCCGCATGCCCCGGCGGGTGAAGTTCCACGACATCAGCCTGCGCGACGGCGAGCAGCAGGCCGGCATCGAGTTCACGCCCCGGGAGAAGGTGCGGCTCGCCACCATGCTGGCCGAGGCGGGCGTCCACCGCATCGAGGCGGGGATGCCGGCCGTCTCTCCCATGGACGCCCAGGCCATCAAGACCCTGGTGAAGAAGAACCTGCCGGCGGAGATCTTCGCCTTCTCCCGCTGCATGAAGGAGGACGTCAAGCGGGCGGTGGACTGCGGGGTGAAGGGCATCGTCATGGAGGTGCCCTCCAGCGAGCACATCATCGAGTACGCGTACCGGTGGACGCTGGACCGCGCCATCGAGACCAGCATCGAGGCCACGCAGTATGCCAGGTCCCAGGGGCTCTACATCGTGTTCTTCCCCATCGACGCCTCGCGCGCCGAGATGGGGTGGTACCTGAAGATCATCGAGCGGGTGGCCACGGAGGGCCACATGGACGCGCTGGCCCTGGTGGACACCTTCGGGGTCCTGTCCCCCCACGCCGTCTCCTACTTCGTCCGCCACACGCGCGAGCGCATCAAGAAGCCCCTGGAGACCCACTTCCACATGGACTTCGGCATGGGCGTGGCGAACACCATCATCGCCCTGGCGGAGGGGGCCGAGGTGGTGCACTCCACCATCTCGGGCATCGGCGAGCGGGCCGGCAACGTGCCCACCGAGGAGACCCTGCTGGCCCTCCTGACGATGTACGGGGTGGACACCGGCATCAAGACCGAGCGCCTGACCCGGCTCTCGCAGTACGTCCGCCGGATCACCGGGCAGGCCATGCCCTCGAACCGGCCCGTCGTGGGCGACCGGCTGTTCGACATCGAGTCGGGGATCATCGCCTCCTGGTTCAAGAACGCTGGCAAGGAGCACCTGCTGGAGGTCTTCCCCTTCCACCCCAGGCTGGTGGGCCAGCGCATGCCCCGGGTGGTCCTGGGCAAGAACAGCGGCGTGGATTCCATCCGGATGCACCTGGACCGGATCCGGGTGAAGGCCACCGACGACCAGGTCAACGAGATCGTCCTCCGCGTGAAGAAGGCGTCCCTGAAGAAGAAGGGGCTGCTGGACGACCGGGAGTTCCGGAAGATCGTCCGGGAGGTGGTGCGCTAGGTCCGGGCGCCCGGGCGTCCTCCCGCGTCGGCGGAGGCCCACGGTCCCGGGAAGGGCTGGCTTTCCGCGGGGTTACGGCCCAGCGGGGCCAATCCTGGGTAGCCGCGGCCTCCCTGGCGGATAATCGGGGAAAGGCTGCTCCCGAGGCCCGGAGCGCGAGGAGGACGCACACGATGGGTGTTCGACTGATCGCGGCGTGCGTGGCAGCGGTGGTGCTGGCCGTCGGCCCGCTCCAGCCCCTGGCGGTCGCCCAGCAGGCCCCGCCGGCGCCACCGACGGCCGCGGAGCCCGCCCCGGAGGCGAGCCCGCGCCGGACGGACGTGTACGACGTGGCGGCGGGCGTGGTCACGGTGGCGAAGGCGCCCTTCAACGTCGGCCTGTGCGCGCTGGGCGCCGGGTTCGGGGCCGCCATCTTCGCGCTGACGCTGGGCAGCGGCTACAAGGCCTCGGCGCGCGTCGTCGAGGAGGGCTGCCGCGGACCCTGGGTGGTCCGGGGAGACGACCTCAGGCCCGAGCCGCCTCGGGGTGAGGCGCCGGTGGGGGGCTGGCGGTGACGCTCCCGGACCGGCCCCCCCGCCCTCCCGCCTGAGCGCCTGCTCGACGCGCCGGGCCCGCTGGCTGCTCGGCGCCCTCTTCGCCGTCCTGCTCGGTGCCTTCGCCGTGGGCATCTGGGGCACCGTCGTCCGTCCGCCGGCCTGGGAGGTCCGGGGCGAGGTCGTCGCTCGGCCGGCGCCGGACATGATCCTGGTCCGGCACCCCGCGGTGGCCGCACTGGGCATGGAGGCGATGGAGACGATGGCGGTGCTGGCGGAGCCCGCCCGGCTCGACGCCGCGGGCGTCCGCCCGGGTGACCGGGTCCGCATGGCCGTGCGACGGCGGGGCGACGAGGTCGTCCTGATCCGCATCGCGAAGCTGCCCTGAGCGGGACGGGCCCGTGCTGAGCGTCCGCACGTACTCCACCAGCGCACGGACCTCGCCGTCCCCGAGCCGCGAGCCGAATCCCGGCATGCCCGGGCGCCCGATCGGCGCCCCCCCGTGCTTGATGATGTCGAACAGGTACCGGTCCGGGTAAGCGTCCATCCGCTTCCGGTCGGTCAGGTCGCCGGGGTCGATGAGGAAGAGCGCCGCCCGCCACGAGCCGCGGCCGTCCACGCCGTGGCACTCCGAGCAGAGCCCGCGGTAGAGCCTCTCGCCCGGGGAGGCCCCGGGCGGCGGCCCGGGCGTGTCGAGGAGCCATGCGAGACCCGCCGTGAAGAGCCCGATCGCCGCCAGGACGGCGGCGAGCGCGAGGAGGGGGCGCCGCATCGCGGCGAGGATAGCACGGCGCCGCCGCTCGCCGCGCAGGCAGCGACGATGGGGTTGACCGGCCGGGAGGAGGTGAATAGAATCCCCCGCAACCTCCGCAGAGCCTCAGCACCCCAAACGCCAGGGAGGCACTCTATGAGGAAGCTTCTTTCGGCCAGATGGGCGCTCCTCGCCGCGGCGATCGTCACCCTGACCATCACCCTCGCGGGCTCCCGGACCTCCCCGCCGGCGTCCGCCCAGGGGCCACGGACCCTGAAGGTCCAGGCGACGTGGCCGGCCAGCTCCATGCTCTACGACAACTTCAAGCTGTTCGCGGAGCGGGTGGAGAAGCTGTCCGGCGGCCGGCTCAAGATCGAGACCCTCCCGGCGGGCGCCATC
Organism: Candidatus Rokuibacteriota bacterium; assembly: GCA_037443505.1. Taxonomy (GTDB): domain Bacteria; phylum Methylomirabilota; class Methylomirabilia; order Rokubacteriales; family CSP1-6; genus JBBIOF01. The sequence continues at coordinate 6,887 of JBBIOF010000049.1, read as the reverse complement.
GTGCCGCCGTTCGAGGTGCTGGAGGCGACCTCCAAGAAGGTCCTGGACGGGGCGCACGCGTGGGCGGGCTACTGGGTGGGCAAGAACAAGGCGGCGGTCCTGCTGACCGGCGGCCCCGGCGGCACCTTCGGCATGGACTTCGTGGACTACATGGGGTGGATGTACCACGGCGGCGGCCTGCAGCTCTACCAGGAGTTCTACGACGAGGTCCTCAAGCAGAACGTCGTCGTCTTCCCGATCCTGCCGGCCGGCCCCCAGGCGTTCGGCTGGTTCAAGCGCCCGGTGAGGAACTGGAACGACATGAAGGGCATGAAGTGCCGGGAGACCGGCATGGCCGGCGAGGTGTTCCAGGCGGCCGGCATGCGCGTGGTCAACATGCCGGGCGGCGAGATCCTCCCGGCGGCCGAGCGCGGCGTGATCGACTGCGCGGAGTGGGTGACCCCGGGCGAGGACTTGAAGATGGGGTTCCACAACATCTGGAAGTACTACTACATGCCCGGGATGCACGAGAACGTCACGGTGGGCGAGCTGCTCATCAACAAGGACGTCTGGAAGTCGCTGGCGCCCGACCTGCAGGAGATGGTCCGGAGCGCCAGCATCGAGACCTTCCTCCTCTTCCAGGCGAAGTTCAACCAGGAGAACGCGGCCGCGCTCAAGGAGCTGCAGGACAAGCACAAGGTCCAGGTGCTGCGGACCCCCAACGACATCCTCCTCACGTTCCTCAGGACGTGGGACAGGGTGGCGGAGAAGGAGGCGGCCGCCAATCCCTTTTTCAAGAAGGTGCTGGAGTCCCAGCGCAAGTACGCCGCGCTGCTGGTGCCGGCGCGGCGGTTCATGTACCCGCCGTACGAGTTCGCCGCCAACTACTACTGGCCGGAGAAGCCCGCGGAGAAGCCCGCGGCCAGGCCCGCCGCGCCGGCCAAGAAGTAGGGCCGGAGGTCCGGCGACTCGATCGGGAACCGGGCGAGGGGCCGGCTGCCGGCCCCTCGCCGACTCGAACCCCCGCCCCGCTGTCCGCAGGGAGGAGTCGATCGCATGGCGCACGTCCCGCCCTCGCTTCTGAGGATCATCCGGGCCGTCGACGCGTTCAGTGACCGGACGGGGAGGCTGGTGGCCTGGTGCATCGTGCCCCTCTTCGCCGGCCTCACGTACGAGGTCGTGTCCCGCTACGGCTTCGACGCGCCCACGGAGTGGGCGTTCGACGTCACCTACATGCTCTACGGCACGCACTTCATGCTGGGGGCCGCCTACACGCTGCTGCGCGGGGCTCACATCCGCACGGACATGTTCTACGAGAAGTTTTCCTTCCGGACCAAAGGCTGGGTGGACGCCCTGGGCTACCTGGTCTTCTTCTTCCCGGCCATGGTCTTCCTGTTCGTGGCCGGCTGGGACGCCTTCCTGGTCTCCTGGCGGATGGTGGAGCGCTCGGAGATCAGCCCGTGGCGGCCGGTGATCTACCCGTTCAAGGGCGTGATCCCTCTCACGGCCCTGCTCCTGCTGGTCCAGGGAGTGTCGGAGTTCCTCAAGAGCCTGCACATGGCCCTCACGGGGACGCCCTACGAGGAGAAGGAGACGGTCCTGGTATGAGCGGCGAGGCGATCGGGCTCCTGATGCTCGCGACGCTCATCGTCACCATCTTCGTGGGCTTCCCCATCTCCTTCACGCTCCTGGTCCTGGCCGTCGCCTTCGGCTACTGGGGGATGGGCCGGGTCGTGTTCGACCTGATGGTCTTCCAGACCCTCGGCCTCATGAAGGAGGAGACGCTGGCGGCGGTGCCGCTCTTCATCTTCATGGGCTACATCCTGGAGCAGTCCGGGCTGATGGAGCGCCTCTTCCGCGCCTTCCAGTTCATCCTGGCGCCCGTGCGCGGCTCGCTCTACGTCGGGGTGATCCTCACCGCCACCATCTTCGCCATGGCGACCGGCATCGTGGGCGCGGCCGTCACGGTGCTGGGGATCATGGCGGGCCCCATCATGATGAAGAGCCGGTACGACGTGCGCCTGTCGGCGGGCGCCATCGCGGCCGGCGGCACCCTGGGCATCCTGATCCCGCCCAGCGTCATGCTCATCGTCATGGGCCCCGTGATCGGCGTGTCCGTCGTCCAGCTCTACGCGGCTGCCTTCGGCCCCGGCCTGCTGCTGGCGGGGATGTACATCGTCTACACCCTGGCGCGCAGCTACCTGGATCCCCGGCTGGGGCCCGCGCTCCCCGCGGAGGCGCGCGCCACGTCCGCGGGCCAGATCGTGCGGGAGTTCCTGGTCGGCATGCTGCCCCTGGGCGCCCTCATCTTCGCCACGCTGGGCAGCATCCTGGCGGGCCTGGCCACGCCCACCGAGGCGGCGGCCATGGGCGCCACCGGCTCCCTCGTCCTGACCGCGATCTACCGGGAGTTCACCGTGGCCCGCTTCCGGGGCGCGGTGGTGAAGACGCTCACCACGTCCAGCATGGTGCTGTTTCTGGCGGTGACGTCCAACGTGTTCGGTGCCGTGTTCGCCAGGCTCGGCACGGCCACCCTCATGACCAACACGCTCCTGGGGCTCCAGCTGCCGCCCACGGCCATGATGGTCCTCCTCATGGCCCTGATCTTCCTGCTGGGCTGGCCCTTCGAGTGGCCGGCCATCGTCCTGGTGTTCGTCCCCATCTTCCTGCCGCTGGTGCAGGCGCTGAAGTTCGACCTGATCCTCTTCGGCACGCTGGTGGCCGTGAACCTCCAGACCGCGTTCCTGTCGCCGCCGGTGGCCATGTCGGCCTACTACCTCAAGTCGGTGGCGCCGAGCTGGGAGCTGCGCGACATCTACGCCGGCATGATGCAGTTCATGGTGCTCCAGGTCATCGCGCTGCTCCTGGTGGTGCTGTTCCCCGACATCGCGCTCTGGCTGCCTGCCCGCCTGTTCCGGTAGTGCTCCCGGGCGGGCCCGCGGCGGGGCTGGCCCCTTGACAGGAGCGGCGCCGCCGGCATAAAGGGTGTAGTCTTTCCGCGTCCCGGTCGCTCGACGGGGAGGTGGCTCGTGGGCGCTCCCTGCGTCGCTCCGCACCGGATCGCGCCGGACATCCGCGCCGGTTCCGCTTCCCCACTGCCCGTGACGGCCCCCGCCCATGGACCCGTCCGCATGCCGACAAAGGAGGTTCGCGATGAGTGACGCCCAGACCGTCCGAACCGACCTCGCCATCGGCCGGCGAGGCTTCCTGAAGGCCACCGGCGCCGGGATCGCGGGGGGCGGGCTCCTCACCGCGGTCGGCGCCCGCCGGGCGCCGGCCCAGCTCAAGGGGACCAGCCTCCGAATGCTCATGTGGAGCCACTTCGTCCCCGCCTACGACGCCTGGCTCGACGACTTCGCCCGGAAGTGGGGGGAGAAGAACGGCGTGCGGGTGCGGGTGGACCACATCCCCCACCTGGAGCTGCCCGCCCGGTGGGCCGCCGAGTTCGCGGCGGGCGCCGGGCACGACCTGATCCAGTTCGCGGGGCAGATCTTCACCGGCCAGTACTACCGGCACCTGGTGGACCTGAGCGACCTGGCCGCCGCGCTCGAGAAGAAGTACGGCAAGTGGATGGAGAACGCCAGGAGCGCGGCCCAGGTCAGGGGGGTGTGGTACGGGATCCCCGACTTCTACATCGCCATCCCCGTGCTCTGGCGCAAGGACCTCTTCGACTCGGTGGGAGTGGGCGAGCCGAAGACGTGGGAGGACCTGCGCAAGGCGGGCCGGCTCCTCAAGGCCCGGGGGCACCCCACGGGGATGCAGTTCTCCCACTGCAACGACGCCAACCACAACTGGCGGGCGCTCCTCTACTGCTTCGGGGCGAAGGAGACCGACCCGTCGGGCGAGAACATCGCCCTGGACTCCAGGGAGACCCGCGAGGCCCTGCGCTTCGCCAAGGCCCTGTTCGACGAGGGCATGACCCCGGAGGTCTTCTCGTGGGATGACGCCTCCGACAACCGCTTCCTGGCCTCCGGCGTCGGGTGCTGGATCCACGACGCGATCTCCGCGTTCCGCACCACCCAGGACACCAACCCCCGGGTCTTCAAGGACACCTACTGCGTGCCCGAGGTGGCCGGCCCCGGCGGGCAGAAGTGGAACGTGGGCGAGCCCAACGTGTGGGCCATCTGGAAGTTCGGCAAGAACCCGCAGGCGGCCCGGGACTTCATCGCGGCCCTGGTGGACCACCAGAAGGAGGCCATGGAGGCCAGCCGCGGCTACAACATGCCGTTCCTCCGCGACCACTACCGCAAGCCCATGCCCGGCCTGGGCAACGACCCCAAGCTGGCGGTGCTGCAGGAGCAGGACCGGATCACCGCCTTCTTCGGCTACCCGGGGCTGATGTCGCCGCCGGCGCAGGAGGTGCTGACCACCTTCGTGATTCCCGACATGTTCACGCGGGTCGCCCGGGGCGCCGCCATCGAGGACGTCATGAAGTGGGGCCTCGGCGAGATCCGCCGCATCTACGCCAAGCACCGGGCCGCCTGACGCGATGGCGGAGGTCCCGGGCGCTCCGACGCCGGGCACCTGCCCGGTGGCCGTGGGCGAGCGGGTGGGGGTGCGGTTCAGGTGGCGCGCCCCCGCCGCCCGCCGCTGCCTGCTGGGCTACGCGCTCCTGGCCCCGGCCGTCCTCTACGTGGGCGCCCTGGTGGGCGTGCCGTTCCTGTTCTCGCTCTACCTGGCCATGAGCGACGCCACGGTGGGCGACCCCGTCGCGGGGTTCGTCGGCCTGGAGAACTTCCGGGCGGCCCTGGAGAGCACCACCTTCCACGTGGCGCTGCGCAACACCGTCGTGTTCACCGTGGGCGCCGGCGTGCTCAAGGGCCTGCTGGGCACCACGCTCGCGTTCCTCCTGGTCCAGCCGTTCGTCGGCCGGCGGGTGGTCCGGGCCCTGGTGGTCATCCCGTTCACGCTGCCCATCGCCATCAGCGTGCTGGGATGGAAGTGGATGTTCGACTCCCAGTTCAGCGTGCTGAACTGGGCCCTGAGCCGCGTGGGGCTCATCGGCGGCTACGGCTCCCCCGACTGGCCGGTGTGGCTGGGCCAGCCGTCCCTGGCCCTGGCGTCGGTGATGTTCGTCAACGTCTGGCGGGGGTTCCCCTTCACGGCCATCGTGCTCATGGCCGGCCTCACCTCCGTGCCGACCGAGATCATCGACTCCGCGCGGGTGGACGGGGCCAGCTTCCTGCAGCGCTTCCGGAAGATCATCGTGCCCATGATCGCCCCCATCCTCTTCATCGGGGCCGCCTTCGACACCGTCTTCACCCTGTCCGACCTCTCCATCGTCTACCTGCTCACCAACGGGGGCCCGGACGGCGCCACCGAGATCCTGCCGACCCTGGCCTACAACACCGGGATCCGGGCGGGGGCGCTGGGCCGCGGCGCCGCCATCTCGCTGTTCCTCTTCCCGCTGCTGCTGCCGGCCATGGTCCTGCTGCTGCGCACCCTCCGGCGGAGGCAGTACTGATGCCGGCGCGCCCGCGGGCCCCGCGGAGCCCCCGCACGAAGGCGCTGCGGCGGCACGCGGCGCTCTACCTGGGGCTGGTGCCCTTCCTGCTCATCGCCGTCTTCCCGGTCTTCTGGATGGCGGTCACCGCGGTGAAGCAGGAGTCCGACCTGTACCGGATGGACGTGGTCCCGTTCTGGTTCCACCTGCCGCCCACCTGGAAGAACTTCGACCTGCTCTTCCACCGCACGTCGTACCGGGACTGGATCGTCAACACCGCGGCCATCTCCTTCTGGGTGTCGCTGATCACGCTGCTGACGGCGGTCCCGGCCGGCTACGCGCTCGCGCGCCTGCGCCTGCCCTTCGCCGAGAACCTGGGGATCGGCATCTTCCTCACGTACCTGGTCCCCGCCATCATCCTGTTCATCCCGCTGGCCCGGGTGGTCAGCACCCTGGACCTCCAGGACCGGTGGTGGTCCCTGGTGGTCGTCTACCCGACCTTCACCATTCCCTTCTGCACCTGGCTGCTCATGGGGTTCTTCAAGACGGTCCCCTTCGAGATCGAGGAGGCGGCCATGGTGGACGGCTGCGGCCAGGTGGGCGCGCTGCTGCGGGTGGTGCTGCCGGTGAGCCTGCCCGGGGTCATCACCGCCGTCATCTTCTCGTTCACGCTGTCCATGCAGGACTTCCTCTACTCCCTGGCGTTCGTCTCCATCTCCGAGCAGAAGCCGGTGCCGCTGGGCGTGGCGACCGAGCTGATCCGTGGCGACGTCTTCTTCTGGGGCTCGCTCATGGCCGGGGCCCTGCTCGTCGGCGTGCCGGTGGCGATCCTCTACAACCTGTTCCTCGACAAGTTCATCACCGGGATCACCGGTGCAGCGCTCAAGTAGCCAGCGAATCGTCCGCGGGGAGGTGCACCGATGAGGATCACGATCGTCGTCGCGGTGGTGGTGGCGGGGTTCCTGGCAGCGGGGACGGCCCGGGCGCAGGACGGCAAGCCGGCGCCCGAGAAGGGCGTCAGGACCAGGAACCTGGTCACGTCGCTGGGCGGCTTCCGCGGCACCGCCAGCGTCCCCATCGTCCTGACCGGGCAGGTGGTCGAGATCGAGCCGGGCGGGCAGACCGGCCGTCAGCGCCACATGGTTCCCTCCTACATCTACGTCCTGGAGGGGACGCTGACCACCAACAGCGAGGGCGGGCCGGTGGGTGTCAAGGGCGTGCAGTACCACACCGAGGGCCAGTCGTACATGGACGCCCCCGGCGTGTGGCACTCCCACAGCAACTCCGGGCCGAAGCCCGTGAAGTACCTGCTGCTCCTGATCGGGACGCCGGGCGGGCCCACGACCCAGAAGGCCGCGCCCGACGAGTAGCCGCCCGGCGGCGGGCGCGAGGATGCAGCGCCTGGCGCGCGGCCTGGCCGCCGTGGTACTGGTGGCCGCCGCGCCGCCGGCACGCGAGGCGTTGG
>JBBIOF010000048.1:0-10679 GCA_037443505.1 Candidatus Rokuibacteriota bacterium | reverse complement strand
GCCGGCGAGGACGCGATGGACGAGCCGGCCGCCGTGGGGCGCGACCGGCCCGGGGGCGGCGGGGTCGCCGCTCACCGGGCCACCCGGTCGGGGTGCAGGCCGCACTCGGTGGCGGTCCGGTCCTCCTCCCACCACCAGCGGCCGGCGCGGGGGTCCTCTCCGGGCTTCACGGCGCGCGTGCAGGGAGCGCAGCCGATGCTGGGGTAGCCCCGGTCGTGCAGCTCGTTGTGGGGCACGTCGTGGGCCCGCAGGTACGCCCACACCTGCTCCCACGACCAGTCGGCCAGCGGATTGACCTTGACGATCCCGCCGTGCTCGGCGTCCACCTCCACCTTCGCCACGCGGGTGCGCGTGGGCGCCTGCTCGCGCCGGAGCCCCGTGATCCACGCGTCGAGGCCGGCCAGCGCGCGGCCGAGGGGCTCGACCTTCCTCACCGCGCAGCAGCGCTTCCGGTCCGCGACGCTCCGGTAGAAGAGGTTCAGGCCGCGCTCGCGCACCATCGCCTCGACGGCCGCGGCCTGGGGGAAGTACACCTCGACCTCGAGGCCGTAGCGCTCGCGGACCTCGTCCATCAGCTCGTACGTCTCCGCGGGCAGGCGGCCGGTGTCCAGCGTGAAGACGCGGGGCCGGCCGGCGAGCCGCACCAGCATGTCGACGAGCACCATGTCCTCGGCGCCGAAGCTGGAGGCGAGCGCGATCCTCGCCCCGAACCGGTCCAGCGCCCAGGTGAGAACCTCCTCGGCGCTCTTCGCCTCCACCGCCTCCGCCGCCGCCTCGCTCCGCTCCGTCATGGCTCCCTCCTCGAACACGAAGAGCCGAGGACCCGGGCGCTCGCCCGGATCGCTCGGCTCCTGTCGTCTGCTGCGACGTCCGCCTTCGCTAGGCCGCGCTCATCCCACGTACCGGAGCGGGACCACCAGCCACGACTTGCACCGCGAGCACTTCGCGGTGACCACGCCGGTGGGGCTGTCCACCCTCAGGATCGCGTTCCTCAACAGCACCTGGCGTCCCTCGTGGACGAGGACCCGGTCACGGCAGACGGGGCAGCGTCCGGCCACCGGCGTCCTGTCCGCCTCGCCGCCCTGCCCGTCTACCACCATTCGCGGCCTCCAGGGAAGAGTAATGTACTTTTCCGATCGACAATGTCAACAAGAAATTGACAGGGGTGGCAGGTGGCGAGTAACAAGCTGGAAAGAAAGGGCGAGAAGGAGAGGCCGGCTCCCCGTGGCTGCCCACCGGCGGGCCCCGCGGCGCCCTCCGCGGAGCCCACCGGCGGCCTGCTGGCTCAGTACGAGCGCGGCATCCCCAGCACGTGCTCGCCGACGTAGGCGAGGACCAGGTTGTTGTTCACCGGGGCCGTCTTGTACAGCCGGCTCTCGCGGAACTTCCGCTCGACGTCGTACTCCTCGGCGTAGCCGTAGCCGCCGTGGCAGTCGATGCAGGCGTTGCCGGCCTCCCAGGCCGCCTCGGCGGCCAGGAACTTGGCCATGTTGGCCTCCGGGCCGCACGGCCGTCCCGCGTCGAAGAGCGCCGCGGCCTTGTTGCGCATGAGCCGCGCCGCCTCCACCGCCATGTGCGCCCGCGCGATGGGGAACTGGACGCCCTGGTTGGCGCCGATGGGCTTGCCGAAGATCACCCGCTGGCTGGAGTAGCGCACGGCCCGCTCCACGAACCACCGGCCGTCGCCCACCGACTCCGAGGCGACCAGGATGCGCTCGGCGTTCATGCCGTCCAGGATGTAGCTGAAGCCCTTGCCCTCCTCGCCGATGAGCGCGTCGGCCGGGATCTCCATGTTGTCGAAGAAGAGGGCGTTGGTGGAGTGGTTCATCATCATCCGCAGCGGCCGCACCTCCAGGCCCTTGATGCCCCGGATGTCCACGAGGAAGACCGAGAGCCCCTCGGTCCTGCGCTTCACCTGGTCGGCGGGCGTCGTGCGCGCCAGGAGCAGCATGAGGTCCGACTGCAGCACCCGCGAGATGAACATCTTCTGGCCGTTGACGACGTAGCGGTCGCCCCGGCGCACGGCGGTGGTCTGCAGCTGCGTGGTGTCCGAGCCGGCGTTGGGCTCGGTGACGCCGAAGGCCTGCAGGCGCAGCTCCCCGCTGGCGATCCGGGGCAGGTACCGGCGCTTCTGCTCCTCGCTGCCGTGCCGCAGCAGGGTGCCCATGATGTACATCTGTGCGTGGCAGGCGGCCGCGTTGCCCCCGGCGGCGTGGATCGTCTCCAGGATCAGGGCCGCCTCCGTGATGCCCAGGCCCGCGCCGCCGTACTGCTCGGGGATCAGGCAGGCCAGGTAGCCGGCCTTGGTGAGGTCGCTCACGAATGCCTCGGGGTACTCGCGCCGGGCGTCCAGGGTCCGCCAGTACTCGCCGGGGTACCGCTTGCAGATCTCCAGGACGCCGTCGCGGAGCGCCCGCTGCTCTTCCGTCAGGTCGAGAGGAATGGCCACCATCGCTACCGTCCTTTGAACCGAGGCTTGCGCTTCTCGTTGAAGGCCCGCACGCCCTCCAGCCGGTCCTCGGTGACCACGGTGGCGTTGTAGGCCTCGATGGCCAGGATCATGGCCGTGTCCAGGTCCGTCTCCAGCCCGTAGGCGATGGCCTTCTTGGCCTGGCGGACGGCGACCGGCCCGTTCTGCGCGATCGTCTCCGCGATCTCCAGGGCCCGGGCCCGCGCCTGGCCGCGGGGCACCACGTGGTTCACCAGCCCCGCCGCCTTCGCCTCGTCGGCCTTCATGCGGCGCCCGGTGAAGATCAGCTCCTTGGCCAGGGGGGCGCCGAGGATGCGCGGCAGGAGCTGGGTGCCGCCGATCCCGGGGAAGATGCCCAGGGTGGTCTCCGGCACGCCGAAGACGGCGGTCTCGGCGGCGACGATGAAGTCGGAGAGCACGGCCAGCTCGCAGCCGCCGGCCAGGGCGTAGCCCTCCACCGCCGCGATCACGGGGACCGGGCAGCGCAGGATCCGGAAGGCCGCCTGCTCGAAGATGACGTGCTGGGCCCGCCAGGCCTCGTCCGTCATCTCGTGGCGCTCCTTCAGGTCGCCCCCGGCGCAGAAGGCGCGGTCGCCCGCGCCGGTGAAGACCACGGCCCGCACGTCGCGGTCGCGGTGCAGGGCGTCGAAGCAGGCGAGGAGGTCCTCGCCCATGGCGGTGTTCATGGCGTTCATCTGCTCGGGCCGGTTCAGCGTGACGGTCACGACGTAGCCGTCGGCCGAGCGATCGACGAGGAGGTGGCGGTACGCGGTCATCCGAGGACTCCCTGGGCCCGCAGGCGGCGGACCTCGTCGGGGGTGTAGCCGAGCCAGTCGAGGACCTCGTCGGTGTGCTCGCCCAGGCGCGGCGGGACGCGGCGCACGGGCGGGCGCTCCGCGTCCCAGGCCACGGGCAGCGCGATGCTGCGGTAGCCGGGCACGCCCGGGTTCGGCGCGCTCACCACCATGCCGCTCTCCAGGGTCTGCGGCTCCGCGAGCACGCGGTCCACGGTGAGGATGGGCGAGGTGGGCACGCCGGCGCGGCGCAGCGTCTCCACCAGCTCCTCCGTCGTCCGGCGGCGCGTGAGCGCCGAGAGCGCCTCCACCAGCGCGGCCCGGTGCTGCACCCGGGAGGGATTGTCCCGGAAGCGCGGGTCGCGCGCCAGGTCGGGGGCGCCCAGGGCCTCGGTCACCCGGACGAACATCGCGTCGGACGGCGCGGCGATCATCGCCCAGCCGTCCGCGGTGGGAAAGGCCTGGTAGGGCGCGATCATGGCGGTCCCCGAGCCCTGCGGCGCGGGCACCTCGCCGGAGGCCATCCACGCCATGGCGTGGTAGGAGACCCACATGAGCGTGGTGTCGAACAGCGCCGTGGTGACCTCCACCGCCCGGCCGGTGGCGTCGCGGCGGCGCAGGGCCCCCAGGATCCCCAGCGCCGCCCACATGCCGGTGCCCATGTCGACGATGGACGTGCCCACCCGGGCCGGCTCCTGGCCCGGGTGGCCGTTGACGGACATGAGGCCCGCGTAGGCCTGCATCATGGGGTCGTAGCCCGGCAGGTCGCTGAGCGGGCCGCGCGTGCCGAAGGCGGTCACGGAGCAGTAGACGATGCGCGGGTTCAGGGCGCGCGCGCCGGCGAAGTCCATCCCCAGCGCTGCGGCCGCCCCGGCCCGGAGGCTCTGGACGAACACGTCGGCGCGGGCCACCAGGCGTCCCAGCACCTCCAGGCCCGCCGGGGTCTTGAGGTCCAGGGCCACGCTGCGCTTGTTCCGGTTCACCGAGAGCCAGAAGGCACTCTGGTCGCCCCACCACGGCGGGGCCCAGGCGCGGGCGTCGTCGCCCCGGCCGGGGCGCTCGATCTTGATGACGTCGGCGCCCATGTCGCCGAGGATCTGGGTGCAGAAGGGCCCGGCGACGTTCTGCGTGAGGTCGGCCACCACGATCCCGTCGAGCGGCAGCGTCACGAAGCGTCAGTCTATCACCGGTCGAGCACGCCGCGGACACTGGCGAGCAGGCGACCCAGGTCGAACGGCTTGGTGAGGATGGGCACGCCCGCCGCCTCCAGCTCCAGGCGCGTGGCCGCGTCGATCGCCTCGCCGCTCACCACGATCACGCGGCGCGAGAGGGCCGGACGCAGGCGCGCCAGCTCGCGGACGAGCCCGGGGCCGTCGAGGCGCGGCATGCGGACGTCCGTCACCACCGCGTCGTAGGCCTGGTCCTCGATCCGCGCCAGGGCGGCGAGCCCGTCGAAGGCCGTGTCCACGACGTGCCCGTCGCGGGCGATGACGTCGGCGAGGAGGAAGGCGACGGGCCGGTCGTCGTCGACGACGAGGATGCGCGCCACGACCCCCGGGGAAGCAAGAGACGTACCGCGGCGCCGCGCAACCCCCACCGGCGCCCAAGTGCGCGGGACATCGGCGCGGGAGCGGACGGGCCGGCGGTGGGGCGCCGAAGTGTCCCCCGCGGGGGACAGGCGGTCACCGCCCGCTCAGCGCCGGTACCGGATCTCGTAGAGGAGCGCGCCCTCGGGCGACCGGTACGGGCCGTGGCGCATGCCGGGCGGGCGGCAGGCGTACATGCCCGCGGTGAAGGTCCGGCCCAGGCCCACGTCCACCAGCGCGCCCTCCAGGATCCACACCTCCTCCCAGAAGTCGTGGGCGATGGTCCCCGCCGTCTCCACGCCCGCGTCGAAGCGCAGCAGGCGCGTGACGTCGCCGGTGTCGGGATCGCGGCTCAGGACCTTCTGGGCGACCCCCGGCCCGCCCGCCCCCGCCGCGGCCGAGCCGGCGACGGGCTGCCACGGCAGGTGGTCGGGGCGGAAGAACTCGAGCGCGGGCTTGGGCACGGCTCAGCGCCCCAGCAGGTCCTTGCGCACCAGGGCGGCGCCGGCCGCCAGGGCCCGGAGCTTCTGGTTGCACATGTAGCGCGGCGACCAGCCGAAGCCGCAGTCCGGATTCAGCGTGAGCTTGTCGGCCGGGCAGACCTCCAGCACCCGCCGGACGCGCCGGGCGACGTCCTCCGGCGTCTCCGGGTAGAAGCCCTTGACGTCGATGACGCCGGCCCCCAGCTCGCGCCCGGCGCCGTACGTCTTCCACAGCTCCAGCTCCGCCATCTCGCGGCCCGCGAACTCCAGTACGAACTGGTCGGCCCGCGCCTGCAGCAGCCCGGGGAAGTAGGGCGCGTAGGAGCGGTTGAAGCGGGAGCGGCCGAACCGGTTGCCGAAGCAGACGTGGAAGGCGAGCTTGGCCCGGACGCCCTCGGTGGCCAGGTTGAACAGGCGCGCCATCTCCTCGCCCGACACGTTGCCGCGCGCCGGCTCGTCGATCTGGATGAAGTCGGCCCCCGCCGCCACCAGGGCCTTGAGCTCCGCGTTGATGACCTCGGCGAACCGCTCCGCGACGTCCACCACGCCCTGGTAGACCCGGCCCGGGTGGATCCGCGAGCCGAAGGTGAGCGGCCCCGCGCAGGTGGCCTTGGTGCGGCGGGCGGTGCGGCGGCGCAGGTACTCGAACTCGCGGACGATGCCGAGCCCGCCGGGCGGCGTCTCGATCCGCCCCACGGCCTCGTAGCGGGTCTGCTGGTCGTAGCCCCACGGCCCGGCCTTGCGGCGCACGGGGAGGGGCTGGATGCCCTGGATGACGGCGTAGTACGAGTCCACGTAGCCGTCCAGGCGGCGCACCTCGCCGTCGGTGATGATGTCGATGCCCGCCGCCTCCATGTCGCGGATGGCGGTGTCGGCGGCGTCGTCGAACATCTCCTCGAGGTCGCCCGGGCCGACCTCGCCGGCCTCGTGGGCCTCGACCGTGACGTACCACCAGCCGGGCTTGCCGTGGGAGCCGACCACGGCGGTGGGGAGGATGGGGAGTGGGTCCATCAGGCGGTCCCTCCGATGATGCGCAGGACGGCGGGGTCCCGCAGCGCGTCCTGCGGCTTGCCGGCGAAGACGATCTCGCCGCGCTCGATGACGTACAGGCGGTGCGCGTGCTCCGGCACGTGGTGGATGTTGGACTCGGCCAGGAGCAGGCTGACGCCCAGGCGGGCGATCTCGGCGATGCTCCGGGCGATGGCGGGCACGATGGCCGGCGCCAGCCCCTCGAACGGCTCGTCCAGGAGGAGCAGGTCAGGGTCCAGGGCCAGCGCCCGCGCCACCGACAGCATCTTGCGCTCGCCCCCGGAGAGCTGCGCGCCGCCCCGGCCGAGGTAGCGGCGGAGCGCCGGGAAGACCGCCCAGGCGCGCTCGACGCGCTCGGCGGGCGGGCGCGGGGACGGCCGGGTCCACGTGGCGATCTCCACGTTCTCGGCCACCGTGAGGTCGCCGAACACCTCGCTCTCCTCCGGCGCGAACCCGATCCCCAGGCGGGCGATGGCGTGGGTGGGCAGCCCCACCAGGCTCCGGTCCCGGAAGGTGATGGCCCCGCCGGCCGGCCGGAGGTAGCCCATCACCGTCCGGAGGGTGGTGGTCTTGCCGGCGCCGTTGCGCCCCACCAGGCACACCACCTCGCCCTCGCCCACGTCCAGCGTGACGCCGCGGAGGATGCGGCTGGCCTCGATGTCCACCGTGACGTCCCGGAGGGCGAGCATCAGCCCAGGGGCTTGCCGATGACCGTGGCGATGACCCGCTCGTCGGCCCGGATGGCGTCCGGCGGGGCGTCGGCCAGCACCCGGCCCTGGTGCAGGGCCACGATCCGGTCGGAGTAGCCGAACACGATGTCCATGTCGTGCTCGACCTGGAGGATGGCCCGGATGCCGATGCGCCGGGCGGCCGCCACCAGCACCTCCATGATCGCGTGCTTGTCGCGCGTGCTCACCCCGGACGTGGGCTCGTCGAGGAGGATGATCTCCGGGTGGAGGGCGAAGGCGCTGGCCACGTCCAGGAGCTTCTTGTCGCCCTGGGGCAGCGTGCGGGCGGGCCGGGAGAGGCGGTCGGCCAGGTTGAACAGCGCCGCCACCTCGCGGACCTCGCGGCGCACCTCGGCGTCGCCGGCCAGCCGCGCCCAGAGGCGCCGCGCCCGGCCCAGCCGGGAGACGATGGCCACCGCCAGCGTCTCCTCCACGGTGAGCCCCGGGAACACGGTGACGAGCTGGAAGCTCCGCGCCATGCCCAGCCGGGCCAGCCTGACGGGCCCGATGCCCGCCACGTCCCGGCCCCGGAAGCGGACCTCGCCCGAGGTGGGCGGGACCAGCCCGGTGAGCACGTTCACCAGCGTGGTCTTGCCCGCGCCGTTGGGGCCGATGATGGACACGAACTCGCCCTCGCCCACCGCCAGCGAGACCCCGTCCAGCGCGGTGAAGTCGCCGTAGCGCTTGCGGACCTGGCGCGCCTCCAGCAGGGGCATCAGGCGCCCGCCCGCGCGCGCGGGTCCAGGAGCCCCATGAGCCCCCGCGGGAAGAACACCACCGCCACGGCCAGCACGGTGCCGAAGACCAGGCGCCAGTAGGGCGTGTACGACATCACCTGGTCCTGCAGGACGATGAACACGAAGGCGCCCAGGACGGGGCCGAAGAAGTGGTCGAACCCGCCCAGCAGCAGCATGAACACCAGGTTGCCCGAGTGCGTCCAGTAGGCGAGGAGCGGGTCCGCCAGGCCCGTGGGCACGGCCAGGAGCGCCCCGCCCACGCCGCCAAAGACGGCCGCGATCAGGAAGGCGCGGAAGCGCAGCCGGTGCACGCTCACGCCCAGGTACTCCGCCTTCGCCGGGTTCTCCCGGGTGGCCCGGAGGGCCAGGCCGAAGGGCGAGCGGACGATCCGCCACATGACGAAGGCGCCCAGCACCAGGAGGGCCAGGCAGTAGTAGTAGTAGGGGCCGACCAGGAACGCCACCTTGTCCAGCGAGGCGAAGGGCTGGCCGAGGAGCGTCGGCCGCAGCACCCGCATGCCCTCGTCCCCGCCCGTGAGGTGGTAGAACTTCAGCAGGAACGAGTAGAAGAGCATCCCGAAGGCGAGCGTCAGCATCCCGAAGTAGATCTTCACGTAGCGCACGCACAGGAGCCCCGTGGGCACCGCCACCGCCAGGGCGGCCAGCGCCGCGGCCGCCAGGATCGCCTCCAGGTGGCGCACCCCGAAGGCGGTAAGGTACGCCGCCGTGTAGGCGCCCACTGCCACGAACAGCGCGTGCCCGAAGGAGAGGAGGCCGGCCCCACCGAAGAGGAGGTTGAGCCCCAGCAGCGCCAGCCCGTAGCCGAAGAACGGCAGCATGAGCGTGGCGTAGTAGTCCCGCCCCACGAGGGGCACCAGGGCCACGCCGGCCAGGGCCGCCGCGAGCGCCAGCCGGCGGATCACGCCGAGGCCCTCGCGAAGAGGCCCGCCGGGCGGAGGACCAGGACGGCGATCACGATGACGTAGATCGCCAGCATCTCCACCTCGGGGTAGACCGCCACCGCCACGGCCTTGAGCAGGCCCACGACGAGGGCGCCGGCGAAGGCGCCGCGCATGCTGCCGAGCCCCCCGATGACCACCACGGCGAAGGCCTCCACGATCAGCTCGATCCCCATCTCGTTGACGGCGGCCGTGGCCGGGATGACCAGCGCCCCGCCCACCGTGCCCAGCGCCACGCCCAGGGTGAACACCCGCGCGTAGACGCGGGACATGTCCACGCCGAGCGCCTCGGCCATCCGGCGGTTCTCGGCCGTGGCGCGGACGATGCGCCCGAAGCGGGTGCGGGTGAGGAACCAGCCCATGCCCAGGGCGATCACGCCGCCGGCCGCGATGACCACCAGGTTGTAGACCGGCACGGCGGCGGTGCCCAGCGGGATGCGGCCGTAGGCCAGGTAGACGTCGCCGCCCAGCTGGTGGGGGGCCGAGCCCCACACGAGGCGGATGACGTCCTCGAACACCAGGACCAGGGCGAAGGTGAGCAGGAGCTGGAAGCTCTCGTCCCGGTCGTAGATGGTCCGGAGCACGCGCTCCACCAGGGGACCGATGGCCGCGAGCGCGAGGCCGCCCGCCACCAGGACGGCGGGGAAGAGGGGCCGGGGCAGGCCGGCGTCCAGCGCCCACTGGACCAGCGACACGCCCACGTAGGCGCCCAGCGCGTAGAACGACCCGCAGGCGAGGTTCAGGATCTTCTGCACGCCGAAGACGAGCTGCAGCCCCGCCGCCACCAGAAAGAGCACGGCGGCGTGGAACACGCCGCCGAGCACGATGTTGAGGCTCTGCTGGATCAGGGCGCGCCGGCCTCAGACCTTCCAGCCGTTGATCCAGTCGTAGAGGCCCATCCCCGACGGCTTCTGGATCTGCCGGGTGGACATCACCTCGACCGGGTCCACGGTGACGAAGTCGTACCGGTTCCTGTGGGTGGTCAGGCCCTGGAAGAAGTCGCACTCCATGATGTGGTCGGCCCGGTAGCCGCGCTTGCCCGAGAGCGACTCCACCTCGATGCCGGCCAGTGCCTCCGCCACCTGCTCGGTGGAGGGCCACCGGCCGCCCTGGGCCTTCGCCGCCTTCTCCACCGCCGCCTTGTAGGCGACGATGGTGAAGTAGGCGTGGTCGGACTCGTAGGTGGGCCACTCCCGGTACCGCTCCTGGTGCCAGCGGGCGAACTCCTTGAGGAGCGGGCTCGCGCCGGGCGCCTCGAAGTAGAGCGAGTTGTAGCCCATGATGGCGCCGGCGGGGGTGAACGCCTTCTTCATGGACTCGTGGACGCCCCCGGCGGTGGTCAGGACGAACTTCGCGGTCTGGGTGAGGCCGGCGGCGTGCGCCTGCTTCATGAAGATGGGCGCGTCGCCCGACCAGAACGAGCAGAAGATCAGGTCGGGCCGGGCCTGCTGGAGCGCGGCCACGTGCGAGGTGAAGTTGGTCTCGCCGAGCTTGGGCCAGAGGTCGGCCACGGGCGTGACGCCCATCCCGAACCGCTTCATGATGGCCAGGAAGGCCGCCCAGTTGTCCCGCCCGTAGGAGTAGTCGTTGTTGATGCCCGCCACCGTCCTGATCTTGCCCTTGAAGTGGCGGGCGGTGAGGATGGAGGCCATCACCGCCTCCGCCTCGTTGTCCACGCTCCGGAAGGCGTAGCGGGGCCTGGGCATCGTCTCCTCGACGCCCTTCTGGGTGGTGCCGTCCCACGCGAGCCAGATGGTCTTGAGCTCCTCGGAGACGGGGCCGATGGCGAGCCCCACCCCGGTGGACACGACGCCCGTGATCACGTCCACCTTCTGCTGGAGCGCGAGCTTCCGGAAGCGCTCCACCGTGTCCTTGGGGTTGGACTCCTCCTCGA
>JBBIOF010000047.1:0-10692 GCA_037443505.1 Candidatus Rokuibacteriota bacterium | reverse complement strand
AGGCCGCCGGCTCGAGGCGGTACCGGGCCGCCACCTGGGGGCCGCGCACGGTGATGGTCTTGCGCACGCCCGCGAGCGGCCCCTCCTCCCCCGCGAGATGGAGGGACGCTTCCACTTCCCCGGCGCGCTCCTCGACGCTCGCCGCCAGCGGCACGCGCGGCAGGGCCAGGCGCGCGGCCTCCCACGGCGCCACCGGGTCGAGCTCGCCGTCACCGTCGAAGAGCCCGTCCAGCAGCGAGCCGCGGCGGAACGGGTCGTACTGGAGCAGCGCCTCGAGCCCCGGCTCCTTCGCCGCCGCCTGCTCGTGGATCGTCCGCGCCCCACCCGCCCCGGCTGCGGCCCGGGCGCGCTCCCGCAGCTCCTCGTGGTACGCCTCGGGCCGCCTCGCCAGGACGTCGGCCAGGTCCACGCCGCGGGCCAGGGAGCCGATCTCGGTGAGGGCGCCGCCCAGCGCCGGGCTCACGGTGACCGCCAGCTCGCGGGTGCGCACCACGATCTCCTCGCGCCCGTCGCCGTTGACGTCGGCCTGGACCCACGCGGCGGGCGGCGCCTGGGTGGCCTCCGCCAGCAGGCGCTCGGCGGTGAGCAGCGCCTCCCGGATGCCCCGCCGGAGGTGCGGCAGGTAGCAGCCGCCGAAGACACCGTGCCAGTAGGCGTCGTTGGCCTGGGCCCGGTAGAGGGCGCTCCGCGCCTCGGCCAGGCGCGGGTCGCCCGGACGGCCGGCGAGGGCTCGCTGGATCGCCGCGGATACCCGCTGCATCCGCCAGTACGCATCGCCCACCTCGGGGTACCTGACCAGGAAGGACCGCCAGAACCCGCCGCGCAGGAGGTCGGCGAGGTCGCCGCCCTCGGGCGTCGACGCGAGCCGGCGGCGGGCCGCCAGGAGCCGACGGCCCGCGGGGGCCGGCAGCGCCCACTCGCCCATCTCACGGTAGGACGCCGCCGGGAGGTAGACGGGCCCCGCGGCTGGCGCCGCGTCCAGGGCCTCGCCGAGCGTCGCCAGCCGGAGCCACGGCGTCCCGAGCAGGCGGTCGAAGAACCTGTCCAGCCAGCCGTCCTCGTAGACGCGGGCGTGAGTGCCCGGCCAGACGCCGAACTTCTCGCCGTCGTCCACCACGGTGACGGCGCTCGCGGCGCGGCGGCCAGCCAGGTACTCGAGGCTCGCCTCCACGTCCGCGAAGGGGATCAGGTAGCGGAGGCGCTGGCTGATGGGGAAGACGGCCACCACGGCCCCCTGCTCCTCGGTCAGGTAGTACCCGCCGAGGCTCTCGGGGTCCAGGCCGGCCAGCGCGAAGTGGCTGTCGTCCACCAGCACGTACTCGACGCCCGCCTCGCGGAGGGGGCGCGGCAGGTGCGGTTCCCACACCCGCTCCGCCAGCCACAGCCCCCGCGGGCGCACGCCGAACCGCGACTCGATGAGCCCGGTGAGGCGCGCGATCTGGCCCAGCTTGTCGTCGTCCGGCAGGACCGCCAGGATGGGCTCGTAGAAGCCTCCCGTGAGCAGCTCGACCTGCCGGCGGGCCACCACCTCGCCCAGCAGGTCGAAGGTGCGTGGCGAGCGCTCGGCGAGCCACTCGAGCAGGCTGCCGGTGAAGTGCGCGGTGAGTCGCACCTCGGGCCGCGCCCGGAGCCGCTCCAGGAAGGGCCGGTACGCCCGCTCGGCTGCCTCGGCCACCACGTGGTCGAAGTTGCCCACGGGCTGGTGGTTGTGCACGCCGAAGCAGAAGGACAGCACCCGACCCTCCGGCGCCGCGCGCCCGGCGGCTACTCGCGGTCCAGGTCGCGGTGGACGACGCTCGGCGCCGCGCCCAGCTCCTCCAGGAAGCGCCTGAGCTCCTCGACGATGGCGACCGACCGGTGCCGGCCACCGGTGCAGCCGACGGCCACGGTGAGGTAGGCCTTGCCCTCCCGCTGGTAGGCGGGCAGCAGGAACCGCAGGAGGTCCTCCAGCCGCGCGACCAGCTCGCGGCTCTCGGGGTCCTTCATGACGAACTCCCGCACCTCCGGGTCCCGCCCGTCCCGCGGGCGCAGGTGGTCCACGAAGTGGGGGTTGGGCAGGAACCGGACGTCGAACACCAGGTCGGCGTCGATGGGGATGCCGTGCTTGAACCCGAAGGACACCAGGGAGGTGCTGAGCGGGGGCCGGGCGCGCCCGGGCCCGTACAGCTCGATCAGCAGGTCCTTGAACTGGTGGACCGTGAGGGCCGAGGTGTCCACGATGCGGTCGGCGATCTCGCGCATGTGGGCCAGCGCCTTGCGCTCCGCGCGGATGGCGTCCAGCACGTGACCGTCGCCGCCCAGCGGGTGGCGCCGCCGGGTCTCGTGGTAGCGGCGCACCAGGGCCTCGTCGCTGGCCTCCACGAACAGGATCTCGACGCCGTGGCCCCGCTGCCGGAGCGCCGCGAGCGCGTCCAGCAGCAGCGGCAGGTACTCGCCCTCGCGCACGTCCACGCCCAGGGCCACCCGGCGGATCTTCTGGTCGGAGCGCGCGATCAGGTCGGCGAAGGTGGGGATCAGGGTGGTGGGCAGGTTGTCCACGCAGAAGAACCCCATGTCCTCGAAGCACTTGATGGCGTAGCTCTTGCCCGCCCCGCTGAGGCCCGTGATGACGACGAAGGGGATGCGCTCGTCCACGCTCACGCCACCGGCGCGATGAGCCCCAGGGTGCCGTTGCGCTTGCGGTAGAGCACGTTGACGTCCCGGGTCTCGGCGTTGCGGAACACCAGGAACTGGTCGCCCCGGAGGCCGATCTGCATGACGGCCTCCTCCACGGACATGGGCTTGGCCACGAGCCGCCGCGGCACCAGCTGCGGGGTGGCGGGGAGCGCCGCGGCGGCTTCCCCCGGCGCCTCGGCCCCGCGCCGCGCCTGGCGGCCCTTCACCGGCCGCCGGCGGTCCTTGTCCTCGCGGGCCTGCCGGCGGATCGCCTCGACGGCCTGGTCCACCGCCGCCAGCAGGTCACCGGCGGTGGCGGCGCTGGAGAACGTGCCGTGGTGGGCGCGCAGGCTCAGGCGGGCGGTGCGGCGGAACTTCTCGGCCTCGCAGGCGACCCGGGCGTCGACCACGCTGGGCAGGAGGCGGGCGAGCCGGGCCACCTTGCGCTCGACGAGCGTCTTGAACGCCGGAGTCAGGACGACGCCGCGCGCGCTCCAGATGACCTGCATGGCCCCGCCGCTCGACCTCACCTCCGCCGGGGCGCCAGCCGCCGCTGGTGGGAGGGCAGGATGCCCAGCTCCTCCCGGTACTTGGCCACCGTGCGCCGGGCGATCACCAGACCCCGCCCCTTGAGGATCTGGGCCACCTCCTGGTCCGACAGCGGCTTGGAGGGGTCCTCGTTGGCCAGCAGGTCCTGGATCATCTTCTTGACGGACACCGAGGACACCATCTCGCCGTTGCCCGCAGCGATGCCGCTGTGGAAGAAGAACTTCAGCTCGAACAGCCCCTGCGGCGTCTCCACGTACTTGTTGGTGGTGACCCGGCTGATGGTGGACTCGTGCATGCCGATGTCCTCGCCCACGTCGCGCAGCGACAGCGGCCGGAGGTACGGCAAACCCTTGTCCAGGAACTCCCGCTGGAACTTCACGATGGACTGGGTGACCTTGCGCAGCGTGCGCTGCCGCTGGTCCACGCTCTTGATGAGCCACACCGCGGAGCGGAGCTTCTGCTCCACGTACTGGCGGGCCTCGTCGCCGGAGCTGCGCAGCAGGGACCGGTAGAGCGAGTTGACCCGGAGCCGGGGGATCCCGTCCTCATTGAGGACCACGACGTACTCGCCGCCCATCTTCTGGACGACCACGTCGGGCACGATGTACCGGGAATCGTTGCCGCCGAAGCGTCGCCCCGGCTTGGGCTCGAGCCCCATGATCTCTTCCACCGACTCCATGATCCGGTCCAGCGGCAGCTTGAGGGCCCGGGCGATGTCCGGGTAGCGGCGCCGGGAGAGGTCCTCGAAGTGCTGCTCCACGATCTCCACCGACACCGGGTCCGGGTTGGGGTCGCTCCGGAGCTGGATGAGCAGGCACTCCTGGATGCTCCGGGCCGCCACGCCCGGCGGGTCGAAGGTCTGCACCAGGGCCAGGACCCTCTCCACCTCCTCGACGCTCACCCCGCAGCGGTCGGCGATCTCCGCCAGCTCCGCGCGGAGGTAGCCGTCCTCGTCCAGGTTCCCGATGATCTCGGTGCCGATGCGGCGGACGACGGGGTCCTCGGTGCCCAGGCGCAGCTGCTCGTCCAGGTGGTCCGTCAGCGAAGACTGCGAGCGGACCATGTTCTCGAAGGGCACCTCGTCCCGATCCTCCTGGGCGACCAGCGAGCGCTCCTCCTGGTCGTCGAACATCACCGCGGTGAGGTCGAAGGGCAGGTCGTCGGCCCGACGCTCGGCCTCCGTGGCCGCCGGCCGCTCCAGGGGCGGCGCCTCAGGCTCGGGGGCGGGCCCGGCCGGGGTCTCCGCGGCGGCGGCCGTCTCGCCGGGCTCGGGCCCGTCCGCGGGCACCTCCTCCAGGAGCGGGTTCTCGAGGAGCTCCTTCTGGACCACCTCCTGCAACTCCAGCGTGGACAGCTGCAGGAGCTGGATCGCCTGCTGGAGCAGCGGGGTCATGACGACCCGCTGGCTCTGCCGCAGCGAGAGTCGCGTCTCCATGGCCATCGTCGAGTCTCTCGATCCCCTAGAGCGAGAACCGCTCGCCGAGGTAGATCTCGCGGGCGACGGGGTCGCTGGCGATCTCGCTCGCGGTACCCGCCACCAGGATCTTGCCTTCGTAGAGAATATACGCCCGATCGGTGATCGCCAGGGTCTCCCTGACGTTGTGGTCGGTGATCAGGATGCCGATCCCCCGGTCGCGCAGCCGCGCCACGATCTCCTGGATGTCCCCGATGGCGATGGGGTCGATGCCCGTGAAGGGCTCGTCCAGCAGCAGGTACTGCGGCGACGTGACCAGCGCCCGGGTGATCTCGAGCCGCCGGCGCTCGCCGCCCGACAGCGTGTAGGCCGGGTAGGGCGCCAGCGCCGTCAGGTCCAGCTCGGCGAGCAGCTCCCGGGCCCGCTCGCGCCGCTCGGTGGCGGTGAGGTCCAGGGTCTCGAGGATCGCCAGCAGGTTCTCCTCCACCGTGAGCTTGCGGAAGACCGACGACTCCTGCGGCAGGTACCCGATGCCCAGGCGGCAGCGCTGGTACATGGGCAGCCCCGTGATCTCCCGCCCCTCCAGGAAGATGCGGCCCCGGTCCACGGGCAGGAGGCCCACCATCATGTAGAACGAGGTGGTCTTGCCGGCGCCGTTGGGGCCCAGCAGCCCCACCACCTCGCCGCGCTGGATGTCGAGCGAGACGCCGTCCACCACCTTGCGGTGCTTGAACCACTTGGAGAGCTCGAGCGCGACGAGGCCGTCCATGGCCCTCAGTTGGCGCAGGACGCCGGGCCCCGGGCGGGGGCCGCCGGCCGGTCCTGCTGCCGGGGGTAGAAGACCGCCTTCACCCGCTCCTGGCGTCCCCCCTGCACCACGCTCCGGTCCTGGCTCAGGAAGATGGTGATGGTGTCGCCCGTCACCACGTTGTCGTCCTGCCAGACGCGCGCGTTGCCGATGAGCACCATCCGCTGCTCCAGGTCGAAGTACTCCGCGCGCCGGGCGGTGCCGGTCTTACAGTCGCGGGTGATGATGCGCACGTTCCCCGTGGACACCGTGCGGAGGATGCGGTCGCCCTTCTCGTCCAGGTACACCTCCATGCGGTCGGCGTACTGGACGGAGTTGTCCTGCCGGGCGACCACGTTCCCCGTGAAGATCACCAGGCTCTCCTTGCCGAAGCGCTCCATGCGGTCGGCGTCCACCGTCACGGGCTGGCTGCGGCCGCCCCCGCCCCGCGGCTCGGCGGGCCGCGTCCCGGCCGGCTGCGCCGGCGAGACCGCAGGGATCGCCACGCCCGCCAGGAGCCCCGCCAGCACCAGCGGCCGGACCCCCCTCAACGGCGTCGCCCACCCGAGAACGCCGCGTGGACCCGTCCCCCCACCGTGGTGGCCTCCTCGTCCATGTCCACCTCGAGCGCGGTGCCGTGCACCACCGCACCCTCGCGCACGATGCGGACGGGCGCGTCCGTCCACAGGCGCCGGTCGGCGGCGCGCCAGCGGAGCACCGTGGTCTCCAGGCGCAGGCCGTCGTCCGCGGTCACCACCACGTTGCGGCGGACCTCGAAGTTCTTGCTGTCGTTGAACAGGTCGCCCTCCTCCCCGGTGATCGTCCACGTGCGGTCCCGGTCCTCGACCCGTACGCGCACGTTCCGCAGCGCCGTTCGCTTCTGGTCCTCGAACACCGACGCCTGGTCCGCGGTCAGCGCCCAGCGGCCGCCGCCGGTGGACTCCTCCTGCAGGTGGACTTCCTTGATGCTGAGATCCGCTTGGGTGGGGCGCGGACCGCTGGCCTCCGTGCGGACGGCCCGGCTCCTGGCGACCAGGATCCCCGCAACGACCGCGACGAATACCGCGACGACGATCAGGATACGGCTGGCCAGCCGGTGCATGGTCGCATCCTGCAAATTCGGTACCAGCCTACCACAGGGGCCGGGCGCGGGGAAGGGAAAAGCGGGCGCGCGCCCGCTAAACGTCGATCTTGGCGCGCAGGATGTCGTGCATGTGCACCACGCCCACGGGCCGGCGGTCGCCGTCCACGATGACCAGGCTGGTGATGGCGAACCGCTCCATCACGTCCAGGGCCCGCGCCGCCAGGTCCTCGGCCCCGATGCACTTGGGATCGCGGGTCGCGCACTCGCCCGCGGTCAGCTCCCCGATGGGCTCCTCCCGGAGGTGCAGCCGCCGGAGGTCGCCGTCGGTGATGACGCCCAGCAGGCGGCCGGCCCCGTCCACCACCGTGGTCATGCCCAGGCGCTTGCGCGTCATCTCGAGGACGACGTCCTTCATGCGTGCCCCCGCGTCCACCACGGGCATCGCCTCGCCGGCGTGCATCAGGTCGGCGACCCGGATCAGCGACCGCCACCCGAGCGTCCCCCGCGGGTGGAGCGCGGCGAAGTCCTCGGGCCGGAGGCCGCGCAGCTCGAGCAGCGCGATGGCCAGCGCGTCGCCCACCGCCAGCGCCGCGGTCGTGCTGGAGGTCGGCGTGAGGTTCATGGGGCACGCCTCCTCGGGCACGCTCACGTCCAGCACCACGTCACACTGGCGGGCCAGCGTGGACCGGGGATTGCCGGTCATCAGCACGATGGCCACGCCCAGCCGCCTGAGGGGCGGCACGATGGCCAGCACCTCGTCGGTCTCGCCGGAGTTGGAGAGCACCAGGACCACGTCGCCGCGCGCGACCATCCCGAGGTCACCGTGCACCCCTTCGGCCGGATGGAGGAAGTAGGCGGGGGTGCCCGTGGAGGCCAGCGTGGCGGCGATCTTGCGGCCGATCAGGCCGGACTTGCCCATGCCGGTGACGATGACCCGCCCGGCACAGCCCCGCAGCAGCTCCACGGCGCGCTCGAAGGCCGCGTCGATGCGCGGCACGAGGCCGAGGATGGCCTCGGCCTCCAGGCGCAGCACCCGCCGGGCGGTGGCGCGGACGTCCGTCACGGCCGGACGGCCCGCTGGATGGCGCACACCTGGTCCAGCAGGCGGGGCAGGTCGTCGATGCGCAGCATGTTGGGTCCGTCCGACAGGGGCCGGCCGTCGGGGAGCGTGCGGTCGGGATCCTCGTGCATCTCCATGAACAGGCCGTCGATCCCCACCGCCACCGCGGCGCGGGCCAGCGCGGGCACGTACCGGCGCTCGCCGCCCGAGCGCGTGCCGCCCGCGCCGGGGAGCTGCACCGAGTGGGTGGCGTCGAAGATCACGGGCACGCCCAGCTCGCGCATCTGCACCAGGCCCCGCATGTCCACCACCAGGTTGTGGTAGCCGAAGCTGGTGCCCCGCTCGGTCAGCAGCACGTCGCGGTTGCCGGTGGACTCGATCTTGGCCACCACGTTGCGCATGTCGTCCGGCGCCATGAACTGGCCCTTCTTGACGTTCACCGGCTTGCCGGTCCGGGCCGCGGCCAGGATCAGGTCCGTCTGCCGCGAGAGGAAGGCCGGGATCTGGAGCACGTCCAGCACCTCGGCGGCCGGCGCCACCTCCTCGACCCGGTGGACGTCGGAGAGCACCGGGACGCCGACGACCTCCCGGACCCGCCGGAGGATGCGCAGGCCCTCGCGCAGGCCCGGCCCCCGGTAGCCGTCCACCGACGACCGGTTGGCCTTGTCGTAGGACGACTTGTAGACGAACGGCACCCCGCGGGTGGCGGCGATGTCCGCCAGCCGCTCCGCGGTGAGGAGGGCGTGCTTCTCGTCCTCGATGGCGCAGGGGCCGCCGATGAGGACCAGCGGCGCACCGCCGCCGATCGTCACGGAGCCGAGCCTGACCTCGCGGGTGATCGCGCCCGGAACGGTCATGGCGCCCCCGCCCCGCTCACGCCGCGCCCGGCCGCCGGCCGTGCTCCAGGGCCGCCCGCACGAAGCCGGCGAAGAGCGGGTGCGGGTCCCACGGCCGCGACCGGAACTCGGGGTGGAACTGGCCGGCCACGAAGTACGGGTGGTCGGGCACCTCGATCATCTCCACGACCTGCTTGTCCGCCCACACCCCGGACACGCGCAGCCCGTTCTTCTCCAGCGTCTTCAGGTAGTCGTTGTTCACCTCGTAGCGGTGCCGGTGGCGCTCGTGGACGATGCTCTGGCCGTAGAGCCGCGCCGCCAGGCTGCCCTCCGCCAGCACCACCGGGTAGAGCCCGAGACGCATGGTCCCGCCCTTGCCCGCCACCGCGCGCTGCTCGGGCAGCAGGTCGATGACGGGGTGGGGCGTGCCGGGCTCGAACTCCGAGGAGTTGGCGCCGGCCAGCCCGCACACGTGGCGGGCGAACTCGATGACCGCGCACTGCATGCCCAGGCAGATGCCGAAGAACGGGATCCCGCGCTCCCGCGCGTGGCGGACGGCGGCGATCTTGCCCTCGATGCCGCGGTCGCCGAAGCCGCCCGGCACCAGGATCCCGCGCACGTCCGTGAAGTGCGGCGCCGGGCCGTCCCGCTCGATGTGCTCGGCGTCCACCCACGCGATGTCCACCCGGGCCTCGTTGGCGATGCCGCCGTGGACGAGCGCCTCCACCAGGCTCTTGTAGGAGTCCTTCAGGTCGATGTACTTTCCCACCACGGCGATGCGCGTGCGGTGGCGCGGCGACTTCACCCGCTCCACCACGGCCTCCCACCGGCTGAGGTCGCTGGGCCGCGGCTCCAGCCCCAGCAGCTTGATGACGATCTCGTCCAGCCCCTCGCGGTGGAACACCAGGGGCACCTCGTACACCGTCTCCACGTCCTTGGCGGTGATGACCGCCTCCTCCTCCACGTCGCAGAACAGGGCGATCTTGGACTTGATGCCGGGCGGCAGGTAGCGGTCGGTGCGGCACAGGAGGACGTCGGGCTGGATCCCGATGGCGCGCAGCTCCTTCACCGAGTGCTGGGTGGCCTTGGTCTTCAGCTCCTGGGCGGCCTGCATGAACGGCACCAGCGTGAGGTGGATGTAGATGACGTTGTCCCGCCCCACGTCCTTCTTGAACTGGCGGATCGCCTCCAGGAAGGGGAGGCTCTCGATGTCGCCCACCGTGCCCCCCACCTCGACGATCACCACGTCCACTCCCTGCGCGATCCGGCGGATGGACGCCTTGATCTCGTCGGTGATGTGGGGGATCACCTGGACGGTGCGGCCGAGGTAATCGCCGCGGCGCTCCTTCTGGATCACGGAGAAGTACACCTTGCCGGTGGTGACGTTGTGGTCGCGCGTCACCCGGGCGGTGGTGAACCGCTCGTAGTGCCCCAGGTCGAGGTCCGTCTCGCCGCCGTCGTCGGTGACGAAGACCTCGCCGTGCTGGTAGGGGCTCATAGTCCCCGCGTCCACGTTGATGTAGGGGTCCATCTTCTGCAGCGTGACGCGGTAGCCGCGCGCCTCCAGCAGCGACCCGATGGAGGCGGCGGCGAGCCCCTTGCCCAGCGAGGACACCACGCCGCCCGTCACGAAGATGTACTTGGGAGCCAACTCATCCCTCCTTTCGCCGCTCGATCCAGTGTCGCACATGGGCCGCCTCGGCGTCCCGGTCGGCCACCCCGCCGTCGAGCCGGGCGTCCCGCAGCTCCTCCAGCACGCGGGCCACCGACGGCCCCGGCGGCACGCCGAGGGCCAGCACGTCCTCGCCGCGCAGGGCCGGCCGCACCGACCGCGCCCCGGTGACGTACCAGTCCAGCACCTCGCGCTCTCCGCCCTCGAGCCAGCGCCACGCCAGCCCGAGGTCGTCGAGCCCGCGCAGCCGCCGATCAGCATCAGGAAGACGAGCGTGAGCGAGGTCAGCGTCGTCCAGGTCGCGAAGTCGGCGCTCGCGTACCCGGTGGTGGTCATGATCGAGACGACCTGGAAGAGGGAGTGGCGGACCGCCGTCTCGCCGGCGGCGAAGATGTCCGCTCGGAGCAGCTCGAGGAACAGGATCAGTGTCCCGACCGCGAGGAGGACGAGGTAGAGCCGCAGCTCCTCGTCCCGCAGCGGGTTCATCCGGCGGCGAAGCGCACGGTAGTGGAGCGCGAAGTTCGCGCCCGCAACCAGCATGAAGGCGATCATCACCCACTGGCTCGCCGCCGCGAACGGCTCGGCCGACCGGGGCTGCGGCGAGAAGCCCCCGGTCGGAAGCGTCGCGAACGCGT
>JBBIOF010000046.1:0-10706 GCA_037443505.1 Candidatus Rokuibacteriota bacterium | reverse complement strand
CCAGGCCCCCCAGCCGCCGACCGGCGCCACGCGCCCGCGGGGGACGCTCGACCGGCTCCGCGAGTCCACCACGCGTCCGCTCCCGCCGCTGCCGCCCGTGCCTTCTCCGCGGACCGACACCCTCTGGGTGCCCGACCGCCACGTCCGGGTCCCGGGCGTGGAGGGCCTCGTCCACGTGCCCGGACACTGGGAGCACCGCGTCGCCCCCCACGAGGTGTACGTGCCGCCGCTGGTCGGCGTCGCGCCCGACGGGACCACGGTGTACTTCCCGGCCGGTGTCCGCCCGGTTCCCGACACCCGCCAGAGCCCGTAGCGCGCTCGGGACGCCGCCACCCTCCTCCGGGCTTGACACGGCGGTTCCGAATATAGAAACTCCATTCCGATTTTTAACACGCGGGAGGCGCGCACAGCGCATGAGCTGGGAACCCGAGGTCGAGGAACTTCGTCGGCGCATGGAAATGGCCCGCGCCATGGGCGGGCCGGACATGATCGAGCGCCAGCACAAGGCCGGGCGACTGACGGTTCGCGAGCGCATTGAACGCTTGCTCGACCCTGGGTCGTTTCACGAGACGGGGGCGCTGGCCGGGTCGACGATCTATGAGAACGGCCGTCTCGTCTCCTTCCGTCCGGCCAACTTCGTCATGGGGATGGGACGCATCGACGGCCGACCGGTCGTGGTTGGGGGCGATGATTTCACCATCCGCGGCGGCGCCGGCGACGCCGCCATCCGGGAGAAGCAGATCTACAGCGAGCGGATGGCGCGCGACCTCCGCGTGCCAATCGTCAGGCTGGTGGACGGGACCGGCGGTGGCGGAAGCGTGAAGAAGTACGAGATGCTCGGGCGCACCTACGTCCCCGGCAACCCTGGCTGGGATCTGATCGTCGCCTCGATGTCCGAGATCCCGGTGGTGGCGGCGGCCCTGGGGCCCGTGGCCGGGCTTGGGGCCGCGAGAGTGGCCGCGTCGCACTTTTCGGTCATGGTCCGGGGGATCTCGCAGGTTTTTGCTGCCGGCCCGCCGCTGGTCAAGCGCGCGTTCGGAGAGGACGTCGACAAGGAAGCTCTGGGGGGTTGGCAGATCCACGCTGTGCAGAGCGGCGTCGTGGATAACGTCGTCGCCTCGGAGGAAGAAGCCTTCCAGGCCATCCGGCGCTTCCTCTCGTACTTGCCGCGGAATGTCTGGAGCCTACCGCCGCGGGGCGCGTCCACCGACGACCCCGGGCGCCGGGACGAGGCGTTGCTGAGCCTGATACCTCGCAACCGGCGCCAGGTCTACGACGTGCGCAGGCTCCTACGGCACGTGGTGGACCACGACTCCCTCTTCGAGATCACGCCGCGGTACGGCCCCTCGATCGTCACCGCCCTGGCCCGGCTCGACGGCTACCCGGTCGGAGTCATCGCGAACGACCCTGCCCAGCTGGGAGGCGCGCTGACGGCGGCTGGGTCCGACAAGTTGACGCGCTTCGTCGACCTCTGCGACACGTTCCACCTGCCCGTGGTCAACTTCGTGGACCAACCGGGCTTCCTCATCGGTGTGGCCGCCGAGCGAGCCGGCACCATCCGCAGAGGTGTGCGGGCGCTGGCGGCTGTCTACCAGGCGACGGTGCCGTGGGTTTCCATCATCGTCCGCCGCGTGTTCGGCGTTGCCGGGGCCGGCCACGGCAACGTGCAAGGACTCAACCTCCGCTACGCGTGGCCGTCGGCGGACTGGGGCTCACTGCCCCTGGAGGGTGGGATCGAGGCGGCCTACAAGCGCGAACTGGACGCCGCGCCCGATCGAGAGGCGCTCATGCGGGAGATCGAGGAGCGGCTGAACGTGCTGCGGAGCCCGTTCCGCACAGCAGAGGCGTTCGGGATCGAGGAGATCATCGATCCCCGCGACACCCGCCCCATCCTCACGGCGTGGACGCCCCTCGCGTACGAGTTGGAGGCGACGCGGCTCGGTCCCAAGACCCGCGGCATGCGCCCGTGACCGGCGCCCGGACGGTCGCGAAGGCGGCCGATGTTCTGCTCTGCTTCTCGTCCGAGCGTCCGGTGTGGCGCCTTTCGGAGCTCAGCCGTACCCTCGGGCTCAGCAAGACGGTGGTCCACCGACTCCTGAGGACGCTGCAGGACAAGGGGTTCGTCGTGCGCAGCCCGACCGACGGCACGTTCTCACCGGGCGCGGCCGGCCTGCGACTCGCGGCAGCGTTTCTGCGGGGCGGCGACCTTATCGCGAGGAGCCAGGACGTGATGCACGACCTGTGGGACCGTTTGGGCGAGACGGTCGCCCTCAGCGTGCGCTCCGGCGATCACCGGGTCTGTGTGTACCAGCTCGAGAGCCATTACGCGCTGCGCTACACGCTGCCGGTGGGCCAGCCGATGGTCTTCTACGGTGGTGCGACCGGCAAGTTATTCCTGTCGGCCATGACCGACGAGGAGATCGCCGAGTACGTGGCGCGGATCCCGGGCGGGCGGGTCGCTCCCCGTACGCTGATCACTGCCCCCGAGCTACTGGCCGAGGCGAAGGTCATTCGCCGGCGCGGGTACGCCTTGGGCCTCGACGAAGGTAGCCCCGGCGGCGCCGGAGTGGCGGCCCCGGTGCTGGGATCGGATGGCCGCGTGGCCGCCGTGATCAGCGTACTCGGGCCCCGGAGCCGCCTCTCCCGCCGCCGCCTGCACCAGATCGCCCCGCAGGTCGTGGAGGCGGCGCGGGCCATCTCGATCCGGCTGGGGGCCCCGGAGGCCGGGCAGCCCTCCCGGCCATCCTTGCCACGGCTACCGGGCTCGCCCCGGCTTCGAACTTCGCTCCAGAGGAGGACTCGATGAGAAAGAGGATCGTGATCGTCGCCATCGCCTCCGTGGTGCTGCCGCTCTCCCTCGTCGCCGCTTGGCGGACCCCGCAGAGCGCGGCGGAGCCCCGTCGCGGCGGAATCCTGCGGGCCGCGTTCCGGGCCGAGGCCTCGACCCTTGATCCCCACCGCGGCGGCGCCGGGACCGACCACATGTACCTCTATCCCGTCTTCGATACGCTGGTGCGCTTCGACGTGAAGATGGCCCCCCAGCCCGGGCTGGCGGCCTCGTGGGAGACGCCCGATCCACGGACGCTCGTGCTGCACCTGCGGCGGAACGTGAAGTTCCACGATGGCACACCGTTCGACTCCCAGGCGGTGAAGTTCAACATCCTCCGCGCACTGGATCGCAAGACCTCGTCGGTTGCCTCGGAGTTGACCAGCATCGCGGACGTGGAGACGCCCGACGCTCACACCGTTCGCCTGAAACTCAGAGCCCCGGACGCGTCCCTGCTTCTCACATTCGCCGACCGGGCGGGGATGATGGTGTCGCCGGCGGCGGCCCAGAGGCTCGGTGACCAGTTCGGACGAAGCCCCATGGGTGCCGGCGAGTACCGGTTCGTTCGGTGGGTGCCGGGCAGCGAGATACGTTACGAGCGCTTTGCGGAGTACTGGGAGCCGGGCCGGCCTTACCTGGACGGCATCGTGTTGAAAGTGATCCCCGACGGGGATACGCGGGTGGCGGCCCTCCGGAGCGGCCAGGTGGACTTCATCATGGAGGTGCCTCCACAACAGTTTGCTAGTTTGAAAGGGGAGCGCGGGATTAAGACGCACGAGGAACTCTCGCTCGCCTACTGGCGTATCTATCTGAACCTGGCCAAACCACCGCTGGACCGCAAGGCCGTGCGCGAGGCGATCAATTACGCTATCGATCGTTCGAGTCTGGTGCGCGCGGTGATGTTCGGGTTGGGGGAGGTAGCCGTCGGGCCCTTTCCCTCAATCCACTGGGCCCACGATCCGCGGCTGAAGGCCTACCCGTACGATCCCGCACGGGCCCGGGCCCTGCTGGCGGAGGCCGGGCTGCCGAACGGGTTCACCATGGACATGGTGGTCGAAGCGGCGCCGGAGCACGTCCGCCGGGCAGAGATCATCCAGGCGCAACTTGGAGCCGTCGGGATCACCCTGGACCTCAAGCCCATGGAGTTGGCTCGAGGTGTCCAGAACTTCTTCCGTGCCAAGAGCGTAATGGCGGCGAACTACCGGTGGACGGGCCGCCCGGATCCTGACCAGACGGTACGCGGCATGTTCCACAGCACTGGCTTCTACAACCCGGGAGCCTATCGGGTGGCCCGGCTCGAGGAGTTGCTGGATCAAGCCCGAGCCGCCTACCGGCAGGACGACCGCCGCCGTCTCTACCATCAGATCGAGGAGGTGGTTCGCCAGGAGGCCCTGGACGTGCCACTGTTCTACGCCTCATCGCTGGAGGCGATGGGGGGCTCGGTCCAGGGGTATGAGCCCAATCTCCTGGGTAAGCCGATGTTTCGGGGAGTCTGGCTCGCCGTGAGGTGACGGCGGCAGGGCGCCGATGACCGCATTCGTGGCGCGGCGGCTGGCGGCGGTGGCCCCGCTGGCCTTCCTGGTTACGCTGCTAGTTTTCTCCCTGGTGCTGATCATGCCCGGCGACCCTGCCGTGGCGCTCGTGGGACTGGAGAACGCCACCGAGGAGCGTCTGGCAGCCATCCGCGAGCGCCTGGGACTCGACCGGCCTGTCCACGTCCAGTACGCCTTCTGGCTCTGGCGAGTGCTGCGGGGCGATCTCGGTACATCGGTCCGCACCGGCGAGCCGGTCGCCCAGGCACTCGTCGAGCGCGTCCCCGTGACGGTCGGGCTCGCCCTTGCTGCAACCGCGGTCGGCCTCGTCGTCGGGTGCCCGCTGGCCGTCGTCGCCGCCCACCGCCGGGGGACCGCGCTTGATGCCTTCGCCCGCGCCGTTGCCGCGCTGGGGGTGGCGGTCCCCAACTTCTGGTTGGGATCGATGCTGGCCCTCGTGCTGGCTCTCGAACTCCGGTGGCTGCCGGCCACCGGTTATGTGAGCGTACTGGAGGACATCGGCGCAGGGATTCGCCACATGGTTTTGCCCACCCTGACGCTCGCCGCTTCCGCGGTAGCGGAGGTCACCCGCCAGCTTCGGTCGAGCCTCCAGGACGTGCTGGACAGCGACTTCGTGCGTACGGCCCGTGCCAAGGGGGTCGGCGAGGGAGTGGTGGTGGGCAAGCACGCGCTCCGCAACGCGATGATCCCCATCGTCAGCGTCGCGGCGCTCACGGTGAACCGCATCATCGGTGCCACCGTCGTCGTGGAGTCGGTCTTTGCCCTTCCTGGCCTCGGCCGCATGAACCTGGAGTCGGTGCTCAATAGGGACTTCCCGATGCTGCAGGGCGCGGTGCTGCTGATGGCGCTGATCGTCATCGCCATCAACCTCCTCGCCGATCTCGCCTATGGCTGGGTGGACCCCCGCATCAGATACTCCTGAGCCATGTAGCCGGAGGTGACGAACATGTGGGGTCGCTTCGTGCGGCACCGGGCTGGAATGACGAGCGCGATCTTCCTGGCGCTGCTCGCCAGCACCGCGGCCCTCGCCCCGCAGATTGCGCTCCGCGACCCGCTCCAGCAGAACCTGGACGCCGTCCTGCTCCCCCCGTCACCCGCGCACCCGCTCGGCACGGACGACGTGGGGCGCGACGTGCTGGCGCGGCTTATCCACGGAGCCCGGCTGTCGCTCTCGGCGGCGGTGACGGCCGTGGCCATCGCGGTGGCGCTGGGGCTGCCCTGCGGGCTGACGGCCGGCTACCTGGGAGGGTTGCCAGACGACACGATAATGCGCGTGAGTGACGCCGTCCAGTCGATCCCGGCGCTGGTCCTGGCCATGGCCATCGCCGCCACCCTCGGTGCCGGGCTGGTCCCCGTGATGGTCGCGATCGGCGTCATCTACGCGCCCCGGTTCGCGCGCCTGGTCCGGGGGCAGGTGCTCGCCGTGCGCGAGGAGCTGTTCGTGGAGAGCGCGCGGGCGATGGGGGCCTCGCATCTCAGGATTCTCGGCCGCCACGTTCTTCCGAACGTGCTGTCGCCCGTCATCGTCCAGGTTTCCATCAGTATCGCTTTCGCGCTCCTGGCTGAGACAAGTCTGAGTTTCCTGGGCGTCGGCATCCGGCCGCCGACGCCCAGTTGGGGAGCCGACGTCGGCCGGGGCTATCGCTTCATGGCGCTGGCACCGTGGCTGGTGTTCATGCCCGGCATGGCCATCGTGCTGACGACGCTGGCATTCAACTTCCTGGGCGATGGACTCCGTGAGGCGCTCGACCCACGGCAGAGCCGATGGGCGGGAGGGAACGAGTGACGAGCACTTACCGACTGGAGGACTTGGTGACGGCGAGGGCGGTGGCAGTAATCGGCGCCTCGCACGACCCGAGCCGGATCGGCGGGCGCCCGATCCGGTTCCTGCAGCAGTCGGGCTTTTCCGGGGCCGTCTACCCGGTGAACCCCCGGCATCGCGAGGTCCAGGGACTGCAGTGCTACCCGAACCTGGCGGCGATCCCTGGCAATGTGGACGTCGCCGTCGTCTCGGTACCTGCGGCCGACGTCGTGGGCGTGATCGCCGAGTGCGGACGCAAGGGTATCAAGGGCGCCATCGTGTTCTCGTCTGGGTTCGGTGAGGTAGGCGCCGAGGGGCGGGCACTCGAGAACATGGTGGTGGAGACGGCCCGGCGCGAGGGCGTGCGAGTGGTAGGCCCGAACTGCCAGGGACTGGTGGCCGTGCGCCAGGGCCTGAACCTAAGCTTCTCGTCGGCGTTCGTCGAGTTGGGCGAAGCGGGTCCAGTGGGGCTCGTGGCCCAGAGCGGCGCCATCGGCGGGATGCTCGCCACCGAGGTCCGTGCGCTGGGCGTGGGGCTGTCGTACTGGATCAGTTCGGGGAACGAAGCCGACGTCGATGCGGCCGAGTGCATCGAGTTCTTCGTGCGAGATCCCCACACCCGCATCATCGCCGCCTACATCGAGAACGTTCGTGCCGGACGGCGGCTGATGGGGGCCGTCGCGGCAGCCCGGTCGGTCGGCAAGCCGGTGGTGCTGCTGCGAACCGGCCGGTCGCCCCAGGCGGCGCGGGCGGCGGCGTCCCATACTGGCGCCGCCGCCGCTGATCCCCGGGTGGCCTCGGCGCTGCTCGAGCAGGCCGGCGCCTGCGAGGTCCGCGACGTGCCGGAGCTCCTTGACGTCCTCAGCGCGCTGGCCCGCGTCCGAGGCCCGTCCGGCCGGCGCCTCGGCATCGTGACGAACTCGGGCGGCCTCGGCGTGATCATGTCCGACGTTGCGGCGGACCTCGGTCTGGACGTGCCGCCGCTGCCGGCTGCGGTCCAGCGTGAGCTCGCCACCTTCCTCCCCGCGTTCGGTGCCACCGGCAACCCGGTGGACGTGACGGCGCAGATCGTTGGCGACGCGAGGCTGCTGCCACGGGCGCTCGAGGTGGTGCTACGGGCCCCTGAGATCGACGTCGTGATCATCGCGCTCGCCATGGTCAATAGGTTGTACCCGGTGGACAAGATCGCACGGGACCTCGTGCATGCCGTCGATGCCTCGGGCCGGCCCGCCGTCGTGTGCTGGGTGGCCGGCGCCCCCGAGGGCGCTGCGGCTATCCGAGCGGCTGGTCTTCCGCTGTTCACCGAGGCCACGCGGTGCCTGAAGACGCTGGCTGCCGTCGTCCGTCTGACGACTCCAGCGTACAGTCCGCCTGCAGCCGCCTCCGAGCGGCCGCCCGCCGGCGTCACGGCTCTGCTCGAGCGAGCCAGGGACGGGCCGCTCGACGCGTCGAGCGCTGCCGCCCTGCTGGCCGCGTACGGCCTGCCAGCGACTCGCGAGCCCGGATCCGTCCCCGCGTCCGGCGCTGTGGAACTGACCGTCGCGGGCTGGCGCGACCCGATCTTCGGGCCGGTAGCCTCGGTCGGTCTGGTCGGCCCACTGGGCTTGGCGCTGGACAACCGTGCGGTGGTCCCAGCGCCAGCAAGTCACGACCAGGCGCTGGCCGCGCTCCGCCGAGCCTGGCCGCACGAGGGCCCCTGCCGTGCAATGGACGGTATCCTTGCCGACGTACTGACTCGATTGTCCTCCATGGCAGCCGAGCTCTGCGACACGGTGGCCGAGGTGCGCTTGGACTCCGTCATCGTGGTCCCCGGTTGCGCCGAGGTGACCGCGGCGGGGGTCAAGATCGTCGTCGACCGCTCCCGACCACCGCGGACGCGTCGAGGTGATTGACGGGGCGGGCCGCCGGTGATAGATGTCTAGACAACCTGACCGCCGGAGGCTCGTGCAGTGGACTACCGTCCCGGCGTCCCGCGCTACCTGCAGATCGCCGACGCCCTGCGCCGCGAGCTCCGCGGCGAGGGCGAGCGCATCCCTTCGGAGCACCAGCTCTGCGCCCGGTTCGACGTGAGCCGGCCCACCGTCCGCCAGGCCCTGGACGTGCTCGTGCAGGAGGGGCTGCTCTACCGCCAGGCGGGCCGCGGAACCTTCAGCACGCCCGTGCTGGGAAGCGACCGCAGGCTCCGGGTCATCGGGTCGGTGGGCGACATGATCGCGCTGGGCGAGGAGACCTGGTTCAAGCTCGTCTCGCGCGAGGTGGTGCCCCTGGCCGCCAACATCGCGCAGGCGCTGCGCCTGCCGCCCGGGTCGTCGGCGTACCGGGTGGTAGGCGTTCGCCACGCCGACAACGGGCCCTTCCAGCACGTGACCGCCTACGTGCCCACCGCCATCGGCGAGGCGCTCAGCGACGAGGACCTCTCCAAGACCTCGCTCATCGGCGCCATCGAGCGCCAGCTCGGGATGCCCATCAAGGTCATGGAGCAGGTGGTGGACGCGGTGCTGGCGCCCCGCCACGTCGCCGAGCTGCTCCAGCTCCGGCCGCGCACGCCCCTGCTGCTCTTCGAGCGGACCTACTTCGCGGCCAGCGGCGAGCCGGTGGAGCACGCGATCACCTACCAGTCCGGCCGCCGCTACCCGTACCGCGTGATGCTGTCCCGCCCCGAGCGACGGAGCTGACCCGGCGATGCCGTACCGCCTCGGCTTCGACGTGGGCGGCACGTTCACCGACTTCGTGCTCCAGGCGCCGGGCGGCGAGATCCACACCGCCAAGCGGCTGACCACCTACCCCGATCCCTCGGAGGCCTGCCTCACCGGGCTGGACGACCTGGTCGCCCGCGCGGGCGTGGCGTGGGCCGACGTGGCCCAGGTGGTGCACGGCACGACCCTCGGCTCGAACATCGTCATCGAGCGCAAGGCCCGGGGCGTGGGGCTCCTCACCACGCGGGGCTTCCGCGACGTGCTCATCATCGGCCGCGAGAAGCGCTACCAGGTCTACGACCTCCAGATCGAGAAGCCCGCCCCGCTGATCCCGCGGCGCCTCATCGGCGAGGTGACGGAGCGCGTGCTGGCCGACGGCTCCGTGCGCACGCCCCTGGACGAGGAGGACGCCCGCCGGGCCGTGCGCGACCTGGTGGGGCGGGGGGTCACCACCCTGGCGGTGTGCCTGCTCCACGCCTACCTGAACCCCGTGCACGAGCGCCGCCTGGCCGAGATCGTGGCCGAGGAGGCGCCCCACGTGGCCGTGACGCTCTCCCACGAGGTCTCGCCCACCTTCCGGGAGTACGAGCGTACCTCCACCACCGTCATCAACGCCTACGTGATGACCGCCCTCCGCACGTACCTGGAGGGGCTCGAGAAGGCGCTCCAGGCGCGCGGCTACCGGGGACGGTTCTTCGTCATGCAGTCCTCGGGAGGCATCGCCACGGCCGAGGCGATGGCGCGCTACCCGGTGCGCATGATCGAGTCGGGGCCGGCCGCCGGCGCGCTCATGGCCGCCGCCTACGGCGAGCTGACGGGCCACCCGGACCTGATCGCCTTCGACATGGGCGGCACGACCGCCAAGCTGGCCCTGATCGACCGGGGACGCCCCATCACCACCAGCACCTTCGAGCTGCACCGGGTGCGGAACGCACCAGGCAGCGGGCTGCCCATGAACATCCAGGCCATCGACCTGGTGGAGATCGGGGCGGGCGGTGGCTCCATCGCGCGGGCCCACATGGGCGTCATCGCCGTCGGCCCCGAGAGCGCCTCATCCACGCCGGGTCCCGCCTGCTACGGCCGGGGCGGCGTCGAGCCCACGGTGACCGACGCCAACCTCCTGCTGGGCTACCTGAACCCCGACGAGTTCGCGGGCGGGGCGATGCGGCTCGACGTCGCCGCGGCCGCCAGGGCCGTCGAGGAGCGGGTGGCGCGGCCCCTCGGGCTGGCGCTCGAGCAGGCGGCCTGGGGCATCCACGAGATCGTCACCACGAACATGGAGCTGGCCACCCGCGTGGTGTCCATCGAGCGCGGCCGGGACCCACGCGACCTGGCGCTGGTGGCCTTCGGGGGCTCGGGCCCGGTCCACGGC
Source organism: Candidatus Rokuibacteriota bacterium (assembly GCA_037443505.1). Lineage (GTDB taxonomy): Bacteria > Methylomirabilota > Methylomirabilia > Rokubacteriales > CSP1-6 > JBBIOF01. The sequence continues at coordinate 457 of JBBIOF010000046.1, read as the reverse complement.
TGCCGCCTGGCGCAGGCCCTCGGCATCCCCCGCGTGATCCTGCCCGCGGCGGCGGGCGTCACCGCCGCCATCGGCCTCCTGGCTGCCGAGGTGAAGTTCGACGTGGCCCGCACGTACGTCCGCCAGCTCGACGCCGTGGACCCCCGGGCGACCACCGCCATGTTCGAGGAGATGGCGCGGCAGGCGACGGAGGTGGTCCGCCAGTCGGCGGTCACGGGCGACGTCACGCTGCTTCGCTCCGTGGACGCGCGCTACGCCGGCCAGGGCTACGAGCTGACGGTGCCGGTGCCCGCGGGGCCGCTGGACGGCGCGGCGCTGGCCCGCCTGCGGCGCGAGTTCGACCAGGTCTACGCCGCGCGGTACGGCTACGCGAACCCCGGCGAGCCCGTGGAGGTGGTCACCTGGAAGCTCACTGCGGTGGGCGGCGCGCCCCGGGTGGCGCTGCCCAAGGCGGCGG
>JBBIOF010000045.1:0-10755 GCA_037443505.1 Candidatus Rokuibacteriota bacterium | reverse complement strand
CCAGGAGCTGCAGGATGGGCGCGTTGTTCATGAAGGCCGGCGCCGTGGTCACGGCCATGGAGACCGTGATCTTCCAGTGGCTCGGCCGGGCGGACACCGAGGCGTTCCGGGAGATCTCCAAGCTGCTCCGATGAGCCGGTACTTCGACCTCCGGTCGACGGTGCTGATCGTGGTCGGACACGGCATCCTGCCCGAGGAGGAGGACCGTCCCGTCGCCTACGACCTCAAGCGGGAGGTGAACGCGCGGTCGGGCGGCTCCGAGGGCCGGGCGGGCGTGGTGGTCACCGACGTGTGGATCATGAACAACGAGCTGGGGGACTTCTTCCCCGCCATCGCCATCGGCGGGCCCGGCGTCAACGCCTTCACCGCGCAGATCTACGAGGACCTGCCGGTGGCGCTCAGCCGGGACCAGCGTGTGTTCATCCAGATGGGCAACGAGGGCAAGCGCGCGGCCCTGTGGGGCATGGACCAGGCCTCCACCCGGGAAGCGGTGGAGGTCTTCGTCAAGGAGGGGCTGCTGGAGAAGTTCCTGGATCTCGTCTGGCGCCGGGCCGGCTGACTTAGAGCCGCCCGCGCGGCGGGATGTTCGTGTAGATCACGGTCCCGTCCCGCTCCAGCTTCCGGAAGGTCGATCCCGAGACCACCTCCCGCGCCGCCGTCACCGCCCCCCCGAAGAGGTGCAGCACGCGGGTCACGTAGTCCCGCGTCTCCGGGTACGGCGGGATGCCGCCCCAGGCCAGCACCGCCTGCTCGCCGGCGTTGTACGCGGCGAGAGCCAGGGCCAGATCGGCCAGGCGCTCGATCAGCCCGCGCAGGTGGCGGACGCCCGCGTCGATGTTCTCCCGCGGGTCGAAGGGGTCCCGGACCCCGAGGAGCGTGGCGGTCTCCGGCATGAGCTGCATCAGCCCCCGGGCGCCCTTGGGGGACACCGCCCTGGGGTTGAATCCCGACTCCACGCGGATCACGGCGGCGATGAGCTGCTCCGGCAGGCCGTGTCGCGCCGCGGCCTCCCTGATCTCACGGACGTAGGGCGGGACGGCGGGCGCCACCGGCGCCGGGGCGAGCGCAGGCGGTCCGGGCAGGGACGGAACCGCGATCCCGAGCCGCTGGTAGCGGGGATCGGTGGGCGCATTGGTCAAGTGAACGGTCCCGTCGGGAGCGACGAGCCGGAAGGTCTCGGCGCCCGCAGGGAACGCGACCGCGAGCGTCGCGGCCGCCGCCAGGATGCGGACCAGGCGTCCCACGGGGCCATCCTAGCGGAGCCCCGGGGGACGCTGTCAATGAGCGAAGCGGGAACGCGAGCGACTTCGCGGGGTTAGGCCCCGGCCGGCGCCTCCGCCTCGGACCTCGCCGGAACCTCCATGGCGGCCTCGATGACCTCCTCGATGGAATCGACCAGGCGGATGGTCATCGCCCCGCGCACCACCTCCGGGACGTCCTCCAGCAGGTTCTTCTCGTTGCGCCGCGGCAGCACGACCGTCGTCACCCCGGCCCGGTGGGCAGCCAGGACCTTCTCCTTGATCCCGCCCACGGGCAGAACCCGGCCCGACAGGCTGATCTCGCCCGTCATGGCGAGCCCGGGCCGCACGGGGCGCCCGGTGAGCAGGGACACGAGAGCCACCGTCATGGTCACGCCGGCCGACGGACCGTCCTTGGGGATGGCGCCCGCCGGCACGTGGACGTGGATGTCCGAGCGCTCCCAGAAGTCCGCGGGGATCCCCAGCTCCTCGGCGTGCGAGCGGACCCACGACAGCGCCGCCTGCGCCGACTCCTTCATGACGTCACCCAGCTGGCCCGTGAGGGTCAGCGTGCGCTTGCCCTCCATGCGGGTGGCCTCGATGAAGAGCAGGTCACCTCCCGCCGGGGTCCAGGCGAGGCCCACCGCCACGCCGGGTACCCGCGTGCGCTCCTCCAGCTCCTCCAGCTCGAAGCGCGGCGCCCCCAGGAAGGCGGTGATGACGTCCGGCGTCACCGTCACCGCGTCGGTCTGCCCCTCGGCCCGGCGCCGGGCCACCTTCCGGCAGACACCGGCGATCTCCCGCTCGAGACTCCGCACGCCGGCCTCGCGGGTGTACCCTCGCGCCATCAGCCGCAGGGCCTCCGGCGTGAAGACGATGTCGCGGCCGTCGACCAGCCCGTGCTCCCGCGCCTGCTTGGGGACCAGGTGCCGCTGCGCGATCCGGAGCTTCTCCTCCTCCGTGTAGCCGGCCAGGCTGATGACCTCCATGCGGTCGCGCAGGGGCGCCGGGATGGCGTCGATCACGTTGGCCGTGCAGATGAAGAGCACGTGCGACAGGTCGAACGCCACGTCCAGGTAGTGGTCGCGGAACGAGACGTTCTGCTCGGGGTCGAGGACCTCCAGCAGGGCCGATGCCGGGTCCCCGCGGAAGTCGGCGCCGAGCTTGTCGATCTCGTCCAGCATGAAGACCGGGTTCCGCGTCCCCGCCCGCCGCAGCCCCTGGATGATCTGCCCCGGCAGGGCGCCCACGTACGTCCGGCGGTGGCCGCGGATCTCCGCCTCGTCCCGCATGCCGCCCAGCGAGATCCGGTGGAACTTCCGGCCCAGCGCCCGCGCGATGGACCGCCCCAGCGAGGTCTTGCCCACGCCCGGGGGGCCGACGAAGCAGAGGATGGGGTCCTTGCCCTCCGGCCGGATCTTCTTGACCGCCAGGTACTCGAGGATCCGCTCCTTGATCTTCTCCAGACCCTCGTGGTCCTCGTCGAGGATGACCCGGGCCCGCTCGATGTCCACCGTGTCCGTGGTCGCCTGCTTCCACGGCACCGACACCAGCCAGTCGATGTACGTGCGCGCCACGGTGTACTCGGCCGCCGCCGGCGGCATCTTCGCGAGGCGGTCCAGCTCCCGCAGCGCCTCCCTGTGCGCCTCCTCGGTCATCCCGGCCGCCTCGATCTTCGCCCGGAGGGCCTCGATCTCCTGCGTCCGCTCGTCGCCCTCGCCCAGCTCCTTCTGGATCGCCTTGAGCTGCTCGCGCAGGTAGTACTCGCGCTGGGTCCGGGACATCTCGGACTGGATCTCGGACTGGATCTTGGAGCCGAGCTCCAGCACCTCGGCCTCCTTGCCGAGCGCCGACACCAGCTTCGAGAGCCGCAGCTTGACGTCGGCGGTCTCGAGCAGCTCCTGCTTGAGCGGCAGGGCCAGGCTCGGCAGGGCCCCGGCGATGAGGTCGGTCAGCGCGCTGGCGCCCTGGGCGGCGGCCGGGACCCCGGCCAGCTCGTCGGGCAGCGTCGGAGACAGGGCCACCACTTTCTGGAACAGGGAGGTCGCGCTGCGGATCAGGGCCTCCGCTTCCAGGTCCTGCTCGGCCGGCTCGGTCTCCTGGACCTGCTCCACCCGCGCCCGGAGGTAGGGCTCACGCTCCAGCACCTCGACCACCCGCACGCGCCCGAGCCCCTGGACGACCAGCCGCAGGGTGCCGTCCGGCTGCTTCAGCACGCGGTGGATCATGGTGAGCGTCCCCACCGGGTGCAGGCCCTCCTGGTCCGGCGAGTCCTCCGCCGGGTCGCGCTGCAGCACCGTGGCGATCAGCCGCCCGCGCTGCACGGCGTCCTCGATCAGCCGCACGGACGAGGGGCGTCCCGCGGCCAGCGGGACGATGGCGTGCGGGAACACCACCGCCGAGCGCAGGGGCAGGAGCGCCAGGATGTCGGGAACGGGCCGGTCCTTGCCGTTCTTCTCGTCGGTCATCGTCACGTCTCGCCTTCCACCCGCTTCGCGCCGCCCGCTCAGAAGAGGTCCACGGGCCTGAGCTGTCCCGAGGCCGCCCGCACCAGCGCCTCCCGGGCCTCACGAGGCTCGGGCCGCGGCCGGGAGGCGACGTCCTCGCCGCTCTCGCGGATGTACGCCAGCAGGTCCTCGATCTGCTTCTGCATCTCCAGCATCCGACGCCGCATGCGCAGCACGATCTCGACGCCGGCGAGGTTCACGCCCAGGTCGCGCGTGAGCCGGATCACGCGTGCCAGCTCCTCCACGTCCTCCGGGGAGTACATCCGCGTGCGCCCCTCGGTCCGGCTCGGCCGAAGGAGTCCCTTCCGCTCGTAGAAGCGCAGCGTCTGCGGGTGCACCTTCAGCATGCCGGCCACCACCCCGATGGTGTAGAGCGGCCTGGCGCGATCGCTCACGCGGCACCTCCCGAGTACCGCTCGAGTCCCTCCCTGGGCTGCATGGGGACCAGGCGCTCGAGCTCACGAACCAGCTCCTCGGTCCGCGCGTCGATCCCGCCGGGGATCTCCACGCGGATCTTCACGAACAGATCGCCCACCCCGTCACCGGACAGCCTGGGCAGACCCTGGCCCCGGAGGCGGAAGACCTGCCCCGACCCCGTGCCCGGGGGGACCACCAGGACCGCCTCCCCGGTGGGCGTAGGCACCCGGATCCGGACCCCCCGGAGCGCCTCCCAGACGCTGACGGGGACCTCGCAGTGCACGGCCTCACCCTGTCGCTTGAAGAACGGATGCTCCCGGACCCTGGTGCTGACGATCAGGTCGCCACGCGGGCCGCCGAAGGGCCCCGCGCTGCCCTCGCCCCGGATCCGGATCTGGCTCCCCGAGTCCACGCCCGCGGGAATCGTCACCCGCACCCCGTCCACCGCCCGCCGCACCCCGCGGCCGTGGCAGACGCCGCAGGCCCGGTCGCCCTGGGCCCCCGTGGCTCCGCACGGCGCGCACGGCGAGAAGCGCTGGACCGCCAGATCGAGCGTCACGCCCCGCGCGGCGTCGGCGAACGACAGGTCGACCGCGGCGTGCACGTCCTCGCCGGCCCGCCCGCCGGCCAGCGCCCCGCTGGCCACCGCCGGCCCGAAGCGGTCGTACATCGCCCGGGCCGTGGGGTCGCTGAGCACCCGGTACGCCTCCGTGATCTCCTGGAACAGCGCGCACGCCTCGTGGTCCCAGAAGTTCACGTCCGGCGAGTACCGCCGCGCGAGGCGCCGGTACGCCTGGCGGATCTCGCGCGGTCCCGCCGTCGCCTCGATGCCGAGCACCGCGTAGTAGTCACGCCGCATGGTCTCGGTCCTACTTCTTGTCCCCCAGGTCCTCGAACTCGGCGTCCACCACCTCGCCCTCCTTGGGCCCCTGGGGTCCGCGCGCCTCGCCCGCCTGGCCGCCGGGCGAGCCCGCGCGCTGCTGCGCCTCGCGGTACATGATCTCGGCCAGCTTGTGCGAGGCCTGGGTGAGCGCGGCCTGGGCCCGCTTGATGCGCTCGATGTCCTCGCCCTTGAGGGCTTCCCGGGCCTCGGCCAGCGCGTCCTCCACCGCCTTCCGGTCGGCCTCACCGAGCTTCGCGCCGTGCTCGTTGAGGGTGCGCTCGGTGGAGTACACGAGCGAGTCTGCCTGGTTGCGGATCTCGATCTCCTGCTTCCGCTTGGTGTCCTCCGCCGCGTGGGCCTCGGCGTCCTTCACCATGTGATCGATCTCCTCCCGGGTCAGGCCCGAGGAGGCCGTGATGGTGATGTTCTGCTGCTTGCCGGTCGCCTGGTCCTTCGCCGAGACGTTCAGGATGCCGTTGGCGTCGATGTCGAAGGTCACCTCGATCTGCGGCACCCCGCGCGGGGCCGGCGGGATTCCCACCAGGTGGAACTTGCCGAGCGTCCGGTTGTCCCGCGCCATCGGCCGCTCCCCCTGCAGCACGTGGACCTCCACGGAGGTCTGGTTGTCCGCCGCCGTGGTGAAGATCTCGCTCTTCTTCGTGGGGATGGTGGTGTTCCGCGGGATCAGGACCGTCATCACCCCGCCCAGCGTCTCGATGCCCAGCGACAGCGGGGTGACGTCGAGCAGCAGGAGGTCCTTCACCTCGCCGGCCAGGACGGCCGCCTGCACCGCGGCGCCCACCGCCACCACCTCGTCGGGATTCACGCCCTTGTGGGGTTCCTTGCCGAAGAGTTGCCGCACGGCCTCCTGGACCTTCGGCATCCGGGTCTGACCGCCCACCAGGATCACCTCGTCGATGTCCCGGGGCGCGACGCCCGCGTCCTGCATGGCCTGACGGCAGGGCCCGAGTGTCCTCTCGACCAGGTCGGCCACCAGCGACTCGAGCTTGGCCCGCGTCAGGGTCAGCACCAGGTGCTTGGGGCCGCTGGCGTCGGCGGTGATGAACGGCAGGTTGATCTCCGTCTGCAGCGTCGTGGACAGCTCGCACTTGGCCTTCTCGGCGGCCTCCTTCAGGCGCTGCAGCGCCATCCGGTCCTTCCTCAGGTCGATCCCGTGCTCCTTGCGGAACTCCTCGGCGATCCAGTCGATGATCCGCTGGTCGAAGTCGTCGCCGCCCAGGTGCGTGTCGCCGTTCGTGGCCTTGACCTCGAAGACGCCCTCCCCGATCTCCAGGATCGAGATGTCGAAGGTGCCGCCGCCGAGGTCGTACACGGCGATGGTCTGGTCCTTCTTCTTGTCCATCCCGTACGCCAGCGATGCCGCCGTCGGCTCGTTGATGATCCGCAGCACCTCGAGCCCGGCGATCTTCCCGGCGTCCTTCGTCGCCTGCCGCTGGCTGTCGTTGAAGTAGGCCGGGACCGTGATGACGGCCTGCGTGACCTTCTCGCCCAGGTAGGCCTCCGCGGCCTCCTTCAGCTTGCGCAGGATCATGGCCGAGATCTCGGGCGGGGCGTACTGCTTGCCGCGGATCTCCACCCGGGCGTCGCCGTTGGCCGCCTTCACGACCCGGTACGGCACCCGCTTCATCTCCTCCAGCACCTCGTCGTAGCGGCGTCCCATGAAGCGCTTGATGGAGAAGACGGTGTTCTCCGGGTTGGTGATCGCCTGCCGCTTGGCCACCTGGCCGACGAGGATCTCGCCGTCCTTGGTGAAGCCCACCACGGAGGGCGTGAGCCGGCTGCCCTCCTGGTTCGCGATCACGGTGGGGTTGCCGCCCTCGACGACCGCCACGACGGAGTTCGTGGTGCCGAGGTCGATGCCGATTACCTTCGCCATGTCGAGTCTCCCTTCCCTGTGCAGGCCGGCAGGACGACCCGGCCGGGCCGTCCTGCCGTCACGCGGTGCCCTGCCCGGAACGTCTCACAGGACGTCGATCTTGATCTCCCTGGCCTTGAGCGCCTCCGCCTTCGGGAGCCTGACCTCCAGGACCCCGTCGCGGTAGGTGGCCTTCACCCTGTCCACCTGAACGGGCGCCGGCAGCTGCACGGAGCGCTCGAACCTGCCGTAGGCGCGCTCGACACGGTGCAGGCTCTCGTCCTTCGCCTCGCGCTCCCACCGCCGCTCGCCCTTCACGGTGAGCACGTCGCCGGCGATGGTCACGGAGACCTCCTTCTCGCGGACCCCGGGGAGCTCGAAGCACACGACGATGTCGTCCTTCGTCTCGTACATGTCGGCCACGGGCGCCCAGATCCTCTCGGTCGCCGGCGCGGTCATGGGCCGGCCGACCAGGCTGTCGAAGAGCCGGTTCATCTCCTGCTGGATCTCCGCGAGGCCATGGAACGGATCCCACCGGGCGAGGGAACTGCCGAAAGGATGCCACCGCTCGATGGTCATGCGTGAATCCCCCTTTCGCCTCCAGGACGCCGACGCGTCCAAGGTTGAGCCTGTATCTTATATATCATCTGAGTATGGTGCCGTCAAACAGGGATGATCTCGTGCCCGAGGACTCCAATAAAGTCCTTGTTTCTCGTGCTGTTGTGCCCCATCGTGCTAGGTTAGGGCGTGCGCTTCGGCTGCAGCGGCTGCCTGACCTTCCTGCTGTGTCTGGCGCTGCTCGGTGGATCCGTCTGGGTGGTGACCGAGATCCTCGCCACCCCCGAGGTCCCCGGCCAGCCAGCAACCAGCGCCGATGGCCTCCGGGCCCAGCAGAAGCTCTACGAGGTCCTGGCCCGTTCGGGAAGGGCCCGACGGGAAGGGGCTGTCGTCCTCACCGAGCAGGAGGCCAGTGCCTTCCTGGGGCGCCATCTGGCCGGCGGCGGCGAGCTGCCACTGAGGCATCTGGTAATTCGCCTGCCCGGGGAGGGAACGGTCGAGCTGACGGGTAGCATGCCGCTCCGGACGCTGGCCCGCGAGACGCCGCTCGCACGCCCCATCGCCGCCCTGCCCGCCGCCTGGAGCGAGCGGCCCGTCTGGCTCCGGCTGCGCGGCCGCCTGCGGACCGAGGAAGGCCCGGCGCGCCGCTACCTCCGGCTGGACGTCGAGCGGCTGACCCTGGGCCGGCAGCGTGTGCCCGCCCTGACGCTCCGCCTGCTGCTCGACCCAACGACGCTGGGGCTGCTCCGCTGGCCGCTGCCCGGGGCCATCCGGGCAATCACGGCCGAGCGGGCCCGGATCGTCATCGCGGGGGAACCGCCGTCCTGACGTACTTCATCTGGAGCTCGTAGATCAGGCCCTCAAGCGTCCGGCTCTCCTCGGACGTCCGGTGTCCCTCGGTCTTCTCGCGCAGCAGGATCAGGAGGTCGATCAGCTCGGAGGCTTGCGCCAGATCCGGCCGCGCCTGGCCGCTTGCCGGATCCGCTGTCCCCTCGAGGGCGGCGGCCGCGAGACCTGCGAGCATGGCGAACAGCCCGACGAGGCTGGGGGCACCGCGCGGCGGTGCTTCACCCCGCCCCGCCTCCGCCGCGCCGCGCTGGACCCCGCTCCCGGCGGCCCGGTCCGCCCGACCGGCCTCCGGCCGCTGCGCCTCCGGCCGGGGCCCGGACTCATCCGACCGGTGCCGACGGTCTCGGACCTGAAAGCCCTGTTCCACGTCCCCGTCAGTCATCGGTGTCTCGTAGCGCGCGCGGAAGTGCGTAAGGTATAATCATTTCATCCTCAGGTGCCGCAATGACCGAGCCCCCCGGCGTCCTCTTCGAACGCCTCCTCGACATCATGAAGCAGTTACGCGGTCCGGCCGGCTGCCCCTGGGACCGTGAGCAGACCCGGGCCTCGCTGAAAGCCTACCTCATCGAGGAGGCCTACGAGGTGCTGGAGGCCATCGAATCCGGGGACGCCGCCCACCTTCGCGAGGAACTCGGCGACCTTCTCTTCCAGGTGGTGTTCCACGCCCAGATCGCTGCCGAGCAGGAAGAGTTCGCCATGGGGGACGTTCTCGACCGGCTCATCAACAAGATGGTGGGCCGGCATCCCCACGTGTTCGGCGATGCCTCCGTGGCCACGGCCGGGGAGGCCCTGGCCCAGTGGGAGGCCCTGAAGCACCGGGAGGCGGCCGAAGCCGGGCTCGCCCGTTCGCTGCTGGACGGCGTGCCGCGGGCCCTGCCGGCCCTGCTGCGGGCGCAGCGGCTCCAGACCAAGGCGTCCAGGGTCCACTTCGACTGGCCCGACGCCGCGGCGGCCTGGGAGAAGGTGGAGGAAGAGGTTCGGGAGGCCGCCCACGCCGTGGCCAGCGGCGACCGGGACCGGATCCAGGAGGAGCTGGGCGACGTGCTGTTCTCCCTGGTGAACGTCGCCCGCCTGGCGTCGCTCGACGCCGAGGAGGCGCTCGGCGCCGCCATCGAGAAATTCCGCCGGCGTTTCGCCGACATGGAGGCTCATCTGATCGCGCAAGGGAAGTCCGTGAGCAGCGTAACCCAGGACGAGCTGGAGCGGTCGTGGCAAGCGGCCAAGGCCCAGGAGCAGGGACGGAGCGAGCGGTCGTCATGAAGCTCAAGGTGGGACAGGCCAGTATCTCGATCGAGCGGGGCGACATCACCGACTGGGACGTCGACGCCGTCGTCAACGCCGCCAACACCACCCTGGCCATGGGCGCCGGCGTGGCCGGCACCATCAAGAAGAAGGGCGGAGTCATCATCGAGGAAGAGGCCATGCGCCAGGGGCCGGTCGAGGTCGGGGACGCGGTGGTGACGACCGGCGGCAACTTGGCGGCGACCCACGTCATCCACGCCGCCGTGATGGGACCCGACCTCAAGACCGATCCGGAGAAGATCGCCACGGCGACCCGGTCCGTGCTGGCCCTGGCCGACAAGCACCGCATCACCTCTCTGGCCCTGCCGGCCCTGGGCACGGGGGTGGGGCACGTGCCTCCCCCGGCCTCGGCCGAGGCGATGATCAGCGAGGTGGTGGCCCACCTGAAAAGGGGCCAGTCGAGCCTCAAGCGGGTCGTGTTCGTCCTCTACCAGGACGAGGCCTACCGGGCCTTTTCGGAGACATTGAAGCGGCTGGGCGGAGTGCAGTAAAACCATCGAATGGGGCACGCGAAGCTGGGGCAGCCGGTCAGCCGGCGCCTCGGTGATCTCCTCGTTGCCGAGGGGCTCATCACGCCCGAGCAGCTCGCCCGGGCCCTGGGGGAGCAGAAGGGCACCACCGAGAAGCTCGGGGCGGTGCTGGTCCGTCTGGGACTCCTGACCGAGGACCAGCTCATCGGCTTTCTCTCCCGCCAGTACGGGATCCCCTCGATCACCCTCTCCCAGCTCGACATCGATGCCGAGGTCCTCCGCCTGGTCCCGGCCCAGATCGCCAAGAAGTACGAGGTGCTCCCGGTCAAGCGCGTCGGCAACACGCTCACGCTGGCCATGGCGGATCCCACCAACGTCTTCGCCGTGGACGACGTGGCCTTCATGACCAACCTCCAGGTCCTCCCGGTGGTCGCCTCCCAGGCGTCCATCCGCCAGGCCATCGAGCGCAACTACGAGGGCCAGTCCAGCGCGTTCACCGACGTCCTGAGCGAGCTCACCGCCGACGCGGTGGACGTGGAGGTGGTGGAGGACGAGGAGGCGGGAGGCAAGGTCGACGTCTTCGAGCTGAAGGAGTCGGCCGACGAGGCGCCGGTGGTGAAGCTGGTGAACATGGTCCTGGTGGACGCCATCCAGA
>JBBIOF010000044.1:0-10762 GCA_037443505.1 Candidatus Rokuibacteriota bacterium | reverse complement strand
CGCGAAGGGCGCGGCCAGGCGCCGGCGCCCCGTGACCAGCAGCACGGCGGCGGCCGCGGCCGGCACCAGGACGAAGGGCCAGCCCTCGCGGGCGACGGGGATGCGGGCCGCCATCACATCCGCGGCGGCGTGATCCAGGACATCATGGCCCGGAGCCGCTTGCCGACCTCCTCGATGGGGTGGTCGGCGTCCCGCCGGCGCATGGCGAGGAAGGCCGCGCGGTTGGCCTGGTTCTCCAGCACCCACTCGCGCGCGAACTGCCCCGACTGGATCTCGGCCAGGATCTTCCGCATCTCGGCCCGGGTCTGCTCGTTGACGATCCGCGGCCCCCGGGTGTAGTCGCCGTACTCGGCCGTGTCCGACACCGAGTAGCGCATGTAGGCGAGCCCGCCCTGGTAGAAGAGGTCCACGATCAGCTTCATCTCGTGCATGCACTCGAAGTAGGCCACCTCCGGCTGGTAGCCCGCCTCGACCAGGGTCTCGAACGCCGCCTTGATGAGGTGCGCGATGCCGCCGCAGAGCGTCGTCTGCTCGCCGAACAGGTCGGTCTCGGTCTCCTCCCGGAACGTCGTCTCGATGACCCCCGCGCGGGTGCAGCCCACGCCGCGGGCGTAGGCCAGCGCGGTCTCCCTGGCCCTGCCGGACACGTCCTGGTGCACGGCCAGCAGCGCCGGCACGCCCGGCCCCTGGGTGAACAGGTCGCGCATGACGTGGCCGGGTGCCTTGGGCGCGATCATGGACACGTCCACGTCCGGCGGCGGCACGATCTGGTTGAAGTGGATGCTGAAGCCGTGGGCCACCATCAGGGTCTTGCCCTTGCCCAGGGCGCCCTTGATGGACTGCTCGTACGTCTCCCGGTGGACCTGGTCGGGCAGGAGGATCATGACGATGTCGGCCATCTGGGCGGCCTCGGCCACGGTGGCGACCCGGAGGCCGTCCTTCTCCGCCCGGGCCCAGCTCTTCGAGCCCTTGTAGAGCCCGACCACCACGTCCTGGCCGGAGTCGCGGAGGTTCAGCGCGTGGGCGTGCCCCTGGCTGCCGTAGCCGATGATGGCGATCTTCCGGCCCTTGAGCCGCCCGAGGTCCGCGTCCTGGTCGTAGTAGATCTTCGCCGGCATCGTCCCGTCCTTTCTGTGATCAGTCGGCGAACCCCACCACCCGTGGGTCCTCGGGGACGCGCGGGCGCCGGGGCGCCTCCACCTTCTTCACCTTCGTCTTCGGACCGCGGGCGATGGCCACCTTGCCGGTCCGGACCAGCTCCTGCACGCCCATGGGCCGGAGCAGCTCCACCAGCGCCTCCAGCTTGCCCGCGTCGCCGGTGGCCTCCAGCGTGTAGCTCACGGGGGTCACGTCCACCACCTTGGCCCGGAAGATGTCCGCGACCCGGAGGATCTCCGCCCGGTGCTGGGGCTCGGCGTTGACCCGGATCAGCATGAGCTCGCGCTCCACGTGGTCGTCATCCGTCAGGTCGCTCACCTTGATGACGTCGATGAGCTTGTGCAGCTGCTTCATCACCTGCTCGATGACGAACTCGTCGCCCCGGACCACCAGGGTCATCCGGCTCACGGTGGGGTCGAGCGTCTCCCCCACCGACAGGCTCTCGATGTTGTAGCCCCGGGCGGAGAAGAGCCCGGCCACCCGCGAGAGGACGCCGAACCGGTTCTCCACCAGGACTGCGATGGTGTGCTTGCGCGGCTCGCCCCCGTTCTGCCCTGTCATCCCGCTAGAACCCCGTCTGCGCCCGGGCGGCGCGCTCCCTGACCGCCCGCGACGGCCGCTCCAGGATCATGTCCTTGTTGGCGCCGCCCGCCGGCACCATGGGGAACACGCACTCGTCCCGGTCCACCCACACGTCCACCAGCACCGGGCCCGGGGTGGTGAAGGCCTTCTCCAGCGCCGGGCCCACCTCCGAGGGCCGGGTGGCCCGGATGCCCACGCACCCGTAGGCGTCGGCCAGCTTGACGAAATCCGGGCTGGCCGACAGGTCGATGGCGCAGAACCGGCCGTGGTAGATGATGTCCTGCCACTGCCGCACCATGCCGTGGCCGCCGTTGTTGAAGATGACCGTCTTCACCGGCAGGCCGTTCTCGTAGCAGGTGGCCAGCTCCTGGCTGTTCATCACGAAGGAGCCGTCGCCGTCGATGTTGACCACCAGCTTGCCCGGGTTGGCCGCCGCCACGCCCATGGCCGTGGGCAGCCCGTAGCCCATGGTGCCGAGGCCGCCGGAGGTGCACCAGTGGCGGGGGTGCTTGAACCGGTAGTACTGGGCCGCCCACATCTGGTGCTGGCCCACGCCCGTGACGACGAGGGCCTCGCCCCCGGTCAGCCGCGAGATCTCCTCCACGACGAACTGAGGCTTGATGACGTTGTCGTCCCAGTCGTAGCGGAGCGGGTAGCGCTGGCGCCACTCGGCGATCTGCGCGTGCCACTGCTTGCGCGCCTCCCGGGCCAGCGGCACCGCGTCCTCCTGCGTCTCCTCCCGGAGGGCCTCCAGCAGCGCCCCGAGGACCCGCCGGCAGTCGCCCACGATGGGCACGTGCACCTTGATGTTCTTGGAGATCGAGGAGGGATCGATGTCGATGTGCACGATCTCGGCCCCGGGCGCGAAGGCCTCCACCTTGCCCGTCACCCGGTCGTCGAAGCGCGCGCCCACCGCCACCAGCACGTCGCTGTGGTGGACGGCCATGTTGGCGTAGTACGTCCCGTGCATGCCCAGCATGCCCAGGGACAGCGGGTGCTCCGAGGGGAACGCCCCCAGCCCCATCAGCGTGGTGGTCACCGGGACCTGGGTCGCCTCGGCCAGGGCGCGCAGCTCCCGGTGCGCGTCCGAGGCGATGACCCCGCCGCCCACGTAGAGCACGGGGCGCCGGGCCCGGAGGATCAGCCGGGCGGCCTTCCGGATCTGTCCCGGGTGGCCGTCGTACGTGGGGTTGTAGGAGCGGAGGTGGACCTTCTCGGGCCAGACGAACTCCGCCTCCTTCACCAGCACGTCCTTGGGCAGGTCCACGTGCACGGGCCCGGGCCGGCCGGTGGCCGCCAGGTAGAACGCCTCGCGGACGGTGGCGGCCAGGTCGCGCGGGTCCTTCACCAGGAAGTTGTGCTTGGTGCAGGGCCGGGTGATGCCGACGTTGTCCGCCTCCTGGAAGGCGTCGTTGCCGATCAGGTGCGTGGGCACCTGCCCGGTGAACGCCACCACCGGGATGGAGTCCATGTAGGCGTCCTGGAGCGCGGTGACCAGGTTGGTCGCCGCCGGCCCCGAGGTCACCAGGCAGACCCCCACCCGGCCCGTGGTCCGCGCGTACCCCTCGGCGGCGTGCCCCGCCGCCGCCTCCTGGCGGACCAGGATGTGGCGGATCCCCTGGAAGTCGTACAGCGCGTCGTAGACCGGCAGCACGGCCCCGCCGGGCAGGCCGAAGATCAGGTCCACGCCCTCGCGCTTCAGACACTCGAGCAGGATGCGCGCGCCAGAGAGTTTCACGGTCGGTCCCTCCTACAGCAGCCCGGCGGTCGCCAGCACTTCCTTGATGTCCTCGATGGCGTCGCCGTCCGGCGTGCCCAGCGGGGCCCGGCAGGGCCCGCCGTAAAAGCCCTGCAGGTCGAGCGCCGCCTTGAGCCCCCCGATGCCGTACCGGCCCGGGATGCCGCGGTCGGCGACCATCATGCGGGCCGCGACCTCCCGCGCCTCGTCCCACCGCCCCGCCCGGGCCAGGGCGTACACGTCACACCACTCGCGCGCCGAGATGTTGGCCAGGGCCAGGATGCCGCCGGCCGCGCCGATGGCCAGGCCCGGGAGCAGCGCGGAGGCGGCGCCCACCAGGACGTGGAAGGTCTTGGGCGTCTGGTCGATGATCTGGGCGCACTGCGGGATGTTGCCCGACGAGTCCTTGATGCCGCGCACGTTGGGGTGCTGCGCGATGCGGGCCACCGTCTCGGGCTCCAGGTTGATCCCGGTGTTGGCGGGGAAGTTGTAGATCAGCACGGGGATGGGCGAGGCGTCGGCCACCGCCAGGTAGTGGCGCACCTGCGCGGCCTGGTTGGCGAACGCCCTGGTGAAGTAGTGCGGGGTGATGACGATGGCCGCGTCGGCGCCCAGCTCGGCCGCCCGCCGCGTCTGCCGGATGGTGTGCAGGGTGGAGTTGGCGCCCGTGCCGGCGATGAACCGCCGGTCGCGCGGGATGGCCTCCCGGGCGGCGGCCAGCACGCGGTCCCGCTCCGCCTCGGCCAGCATGGGGAACTCGCCCGTCGAGCCCAGCACCACGTAGCCAGCCAGGGGCGCCTGGTTCCAGCGCTGGAGGTTGGCGGCCAGGCGGTCGGGGGCCACGTCGTCGCCGCGGAACGGCGTGGGGACCGGGATGAAGACGCCCTCGAAGCTGCTCATCGGCTGCCCTCTCCGGAGGCGGCGCGCGCCCTCAGCCGCGCCTGGGCCGCCGCCAGGCGCGCAATGGGGATGCTGAACGGCGAGGCCGAGACGTAGGTCATCCCGACCTGGTGACAGAACTCCACGGACGACGGCTCGCCGCCGTGCTCGCCGCAGATGCCGACCTTGAGGTCCGGGCGCACCCGCCGGCCCCGCTCGATGCCGAGGCGGACCAGCTCGCCCACGCCCTCCCGATCCAGCACCGAGAAGGGGTCGTGGGGCAGCAGGCCCTTGTCCAGGTAGAGCGGGAGGAACTTGCCGACGTCGTCGCGGCTGTAGCCGAAGGTCATCTGGGTCAGGTCGTTGGTCCCGAAGGAGAAGAACTCCGCGTACCGCGCGATCTGGTCGGCGATCAGCGCCGCCCGCGGCACCTCGATCATGGTGCCCACCAGGTACCGCACCGGCACCCCGGCCTCGGCGATCACCTCGTCGGCCACCGCCCGGGTCATCTCGAAGGTGAGCTTCATCTCCCCGAGGGTGCCGGTGAGGGGGATCATGATCTCCGGCTCCACCTGGACGCCCTCGCGCGTCACGAGGCAGGCCGCCTCCATGATGGCCCGCACCTGCATCTCGTAGATCTCCGGGAAGGTGATGCCCAGCCGGCAGCCGCGGTGCCCCAGCATGGGGTTGAACTCCTGCAGCTGCCGCACCTTGGCCATGAGGCGGGCCAGCTCCTCCGCCCGGGCCGGGTTGATGCCCAGCGCGTCCAGTCGCGTGTACTCCTCCAGGAGGTCCGTGTACTGCGGCAGGAACTCGTGGAGCGGCGGGTCCAGCAGCCGGATGGTCACGGGCAGGCCGTCCATGGCCCGGAAGATGCCGATGAAGTCCTCGCGCTGGAAGGGCAGCAGCCGGTCCACCGCGTCGCGGCGGGCCTTGGCGTCGGCGGCCATGATCATCTCCCGCACGATGGGGATGCGCTCGGCCTGGAAGAACATGTGCTCGGTGCGCACCAGGCCGATGCCCTCGGCCCCGTACTCGCGGGCCTTGCGCGCGTCCTCGGGCGTGTCGGCGTTGGCCCGCACGCCGAGGGTCCGCACCTCGTCCGCCCACTTGAGGAACACGCCCAGCTCCCCGCTGATGGAGGGTGGGATGAGCTGGACGGCGTCGAGGAACACCTCCCCGGTGTCGCCGTCCAGGGCGATGACGTCGCCCTCCCGCACGATGGAGCGGCCCGCCTGGAAGGCGCGGCGCTCCTCGTCCACGAACACGTCGCCCGCGCCCACCACGCAGCACTTGCCCATGCCGCGGGCCACCACCGCCGCGTGGGAGGTGAGGCCGCCGCGCGAGGTGAGGATGCCCTCCGCCGCGTGCATGCCGGCGATGTCCTCGGGCGAGGTCTCCGGACGGACCAGGATCACCTTCGAGCCGTTCTTGGCCCACTCCACCGCCCGGTCGGCGTCGAAGACCACCCGGCCCACCGCGGCCCCCGGCGCCGCGGGCAGCCCCCGGGCCAGCAGCCGGCCCCGGTTGACCGCACGCGCCTTGTCGGTGCCGTCGAAGACGGGGTGCAGGAGCTGGTTCAGCGCCCGCGGGTCCACCCGCATGAGCGCCGTCTCCTTGTCGATGAGCCCCTCGCGCACCATCTCCACCGCCACCCGCACCGCGGCCGCCGCCGTGCGCTTGCCGGACCGCGTCTGCAGGATGTAGAGGCGTCCCTCCTGGACGGTGAACTCGATGTCCTGCATGTCACGGTAGTGCCGCTCCAGCCGGTCCTTGATGGCCACCAGCTCGTCGTACACCGCGGGCAGGCGGTGCTGCAGCGCGGTGATGGGCTCGGGCGTGCGGATGCCGGCCACCACGTCCTCGCCCTGGGCGTTGGTGAGGAACTCGCCGTAGAAGCGCCGCTCGCCGGTGGCCGGGTCGCGGGTGAAGGCAACGCCGGTCCCCGAGGTGTCCCCCAGGTTGCCGAACACCATGGCCATCACCGTCACCGCGGTCCCCCAGTCGTCGGGGATGCCGTGGATGCGCCGGTACTCCACCGCCTTCCTGGCGAACCAGGAGTCGAACACGGCGTTGATGGCGAGACGCAGCTGCTCCTCCGGGTCCTGCGGGAAGGCCCGACCCGCCCGCTCGGCGACCACCCCCTGGAACGCCTGGACGAGCCGCCGCAGCTCGCCGGCCGGGATCTCGGGGTCCGTCCGCACCCCGAGCCGCTCCTTGGCGGCGTCCAGGAGGCGGTCGAAGTGGCGCCGGTCGATGCCCAGCACGACGTCCGAGAACATGGTGATGAACCGGCGGTAGCAGTCCCACGCGAAGCGCTCGTTGCCGGTCCACCGGGCGAGCCCCTCGACCGTGCGGTCGTTGAGCCCGAGGTTGAGGACGGTCTCCATCATCCCGGGCATGGACACCCGGGCGCCCGAGCGGACCGAGACCAGGAGGGGCCGGTCGGGATCCCCGAACTTGAGGGAGACGGCCGCCTCCAGGCGGTGGAGGTTCTCGACCACTTCCGGCCAGAGGCCGTCGGGCCCCTGGCGGCCGTTGCTGTTGTAGGCCGCCCAGGCCTCGGTGGTGATGGTGAAGCCCGGCGGCACGGGGATCCCGAGGTTGGTCATCTCGGCGATCTCGCAGCCCTTGCCGCCGAGGAGGTCCCGGAGGCGGGAGGACCCCTCAGCCTTCCCGGAACCGAAGAAGTACACGTATTTCGCCATGGGTGCGGGTCTCCGTCCTGAAAGGCTGAAAAAGTCTTCCAAGTCTAACGGATGCACGACACCAGCGTCAACGATTCCTCCTCCGCCGAGGCCCTCGCCGCGCCGTCCGGAGACGCCCGGCCCCCAAAAACCGAGGGCCACGGATCGTTCGACCCGTGGCCCTCCAGCTTCCCGGCGCCACGGGCCCGTTCCTGCCCGTGGCATCCGTCGTGTTCGCTAGCTCGCGGATGCTCCGGGCAGGCCCGGCAGCGCCAGGAGAATCAGTCCCGACAGGAGCACCGGCGAGGCTCCGTACGTCATCGTACCCGCCACTTTACGGCGTCGCCTCGGGGTCCGTCAAGGGCTCGGGCTCCGGGGACTCCGCGGGCGCCGGCGGCGGTCCGCCTCGTCCTGCCCGACCACCAGGCCCTCCACGGCCGCCACGTGGTCGCGCATCGCCTGGGCGGCGCCGTCGGCGTCGTGCCGGCTCACGGCCGCGAGGATCCGCCGGTGGTCCTCGTGGGACCGCTCGGGACGGCCGGGCGTGCTGAGCGACTCCTCCCGGCTCTGCGTGAGCAGGTCCATCATCGCGTGGACGATGCGCACGATGACCCGGTTGTGGGCGGCCGAGGCCAGCGCGGCGTGGAACTGGGCGTCCTGGGCGAGGCCGTTGCGCCCCTCGGCGACCTCGCGGGCCTGCTCGTCCAGGATCCGCTCCATCTCCTTGAGCTCGTCAGGCGTGGCCCGCCGCGCGGCCAGTGCGGCGATGGCGGGCTCCAGGAGGCGGCGGGCCTCGAACAACTCGCCGATGGCCTCGCGCTGGGAGAGCATGGCGAGCGCCAGCGGCTCGATCAGCGCCTCCACGGAGACCTCGCGGACGAAGGTCCCCTCGCCCGGCCGGATCTCCACCAGCCCCATGCTCTCCAGGGCCCGCAGGGCCTCGCGCACCGAGGTGCGGCTCACCACGAACTTCTCCGCGAGGTCGCGCTCGGGCGGGAGCTGGTCGCCGCTCTTGAGCCGCCCCTCGGAGATCATTGCCTTGATCTGGCGGACGATCTCCTCGTAGATGCGAGTGGACTTGATGGGCTCGATCCCCATGTCGTGAGGGCCGCGCGGAGCTGGGGGCCGCCGCCGGTCCGTCACCGCGTCAGGCCCTCTCGGCGGCCTTCCGGCGCCTCTGCCCCTGCGCGAACCACCAGCCGAGCCCGGTCAGCACCGCGCCCAGCGCCAGCGGCAGCGGGTAGTGCAGGAGGTGCACGGCCTCCTCGCCCAGGCGCTGCTGCACCACCTCGTCCTTGAGCATCATCTCGCCGGCGACGTAGCCGAGGATGCCGCCCCCGAGCCAGACGATCCAGGGATAGCGGTTCATCAACCGCGCCAGGATACCACTTCCCCACACCACCAGGGGGAGCGACAGCGCGATGCCGAAGGTCACCAGCACCAGGTCCCCGTGTGCGGCGCCGGCCACGGCCAGCACGTTGTCCAGGCTCATCACCACGTCGGCCACGATGATGATCCAGACGGCCTCCAGCAGGGTGGTGCCCTGGCGGACGTGGCCCTCCCCCTCCCCGCCCTCCTGCCGCACCAGCTTGACGGCGATCCAGACGAGCACGAGCCCCCCGGCGACCTGCAGGAGGGGGACGCGCAGGAGGAAGGTGATCACGGTGATGAACATCAGCCGCAGAGCCACCGCGCCCACCGTCCCCCAGATCCGCCCCCAGAACTGCTGGCGGCGCGGGAGCGTGCGGACGGCCAGGGCGATGACCAGGGCGTTGTCGCCGGCCAGCGTGAGGTCGATGATGACGATGCTCAGCCAGCGGGCCCAGAACTCGGGATCGGTCAGGAACCCCATCGACTCCTCTCGGGTGCGGGCGTCACGTCTCGCGCGCCGCCGGGGCCGCCGTGGCGGGCACCCCGCGCAGTCGCCGCCACCAGGGCGTGATCACCGGCAGGGCGAAGAAGAACAGCGCGACGGCCGTGATGCCGGCCGCGATGGGGCGGGTCGCGAAGATCGTCAGCGATCCCTGCGACATGATGAGGCTCTGGCGCAGGGCGTTCTCGGACATGTCCCCCAGCACCAGGGCCAGGACCAGCGGGGCCAGCGGGTAGTCCAGCTTCTTGAAGACGTAGCCCACCACGCCGAAGATCAGCATGTACCAGATGTCGATCATGGCGTTGTGGACCGCGTACGCCCCGATGGCGCACACGAAGACGATGACCGGGGCCAGGATGGCGAACGGGATGCGCAGGATGGCGGCGAAGAAGGGCACCAGCGTCAGCACCATGAGGACGCCGATGATGTTGCCCGTGTACATGCTGGCGATCAAGCCCCACACGAAGTCCGGCTTGTCCACGAACAGCATGGGCCCCGGCTGGAGCCCCCAGATGATGAGCCCGCCCAGCATGACGGCCGCCGTGGGCGACCCCGGGATGCCCAGGGTGATCATGGGCAGCATGGCGGCGACGCCCGCCGCGTGGGCGGCCGTCTCGGGCGCCACGATGCCCTCCAGCTCGCCCTTGCCGAAGCGCTCCGGGTGCCGGGAGAACCGCTTGGCGAACGCGTAGCTCATGAAGGACGCGGGGGTGGCCCCGCCGGGCTTGAACCCCATCCAGAACCCGATGATCGAGCCGCGCACGAACGTCCGGTAGTACCGCGGCAGCACCTTCCAGGTCTGGAGGACGACCCCCATGTTCATGCCCGTCCGGGCGCCCTGGAAGCGGAGGCCCTCCTCGACCGACAGCAGGATCTCGCCGATCCCGAACAGCCCGATGACGGCCACGATGAAGTCGAACCCCTTCATCAGGTCGGTGAACCCGAAGGTGAGCCGGAGCTGCCCGGTGACGATGTCGAGCCCCACCGAGGCCATGATGAAGCCCAGCAGGATGGAGGCCAGCGACTTGAGCGGGTTGCCGCCCCCCAGCCCGACGAAGCTGGAGAAGGTGAGGAGCTGGATGGCGAAGAACTCCGGGGGTCCGAACTTGAGAGCCACCTCCGCCAGGAGGGGCGCGAACAGCGTGATGAGCACGATGGAGAAGAGCGCGCCCACGAAGGAGGACGTGAAGGCGGCGGTCAGCGCCTGGCCGCCCTGGCCCTGCTTGGCCAGGGGGTAGCCGTCGAACGTGGTCGCCACCGACCACGGCTCGCCGGGGATGTTGAAGAGGACGGAGGTGATGGCGCCGCCGAACAGCGCGCCCCAGTAGATGGAGGTGAGGAGGATGATGGCCGAGGTGGGGGGCATGGAGAACGTGAGGGGCAGCAGGATCGCCACCCCGTTGGCGCCGCCCAGCCCCGGCAGCACGCCGATGATGGTGCCCAGGAGCACGCCCACCACCGCCACGAACACGTTGAAGGGCGTGACGGCCACCTGGAAGCCGAGGAGCAGGTTCTCGAACCCCATGGCTCAGTACCCGAGCCAGGCTTCCAGCGGCCCCTTGGGCATCGGCACCAGGAACCACTTCTCGAAGATCAGGAAGGCGGCCACCGGGACGAGCACGGCGACGGCGAGAACCGCCGGCCAGCGGTGGCGGCCCACCCAGCGCATGTAGGCGCCGATGTAGAGCGCGGCGGCCACGTAGAGGCCCAGGCCGCCGAGCGGGCCCGGCGGGTCGGTGACGACGACGAAGGCGGCCAGCGGGCCCAGGACGCGGAGGACGGGGCGGAGCTGCTGGCGGGTGACGAAGGGCCGGGCGGCGCGCCGGCGCAGCGCCTGCACCGCGA
>JBBIOF010000043.1:0-10983 GCA_037443505.1 Candidatus Rokuibacteriota bacterium | reverse complement strand
CGGCGTGCGGGTGTCCTCGCACCCGGTGGCGCGCGCCCTGCCGCGGACGCTGGGCGGCCCGGTCACGGCGCCCAGCGCCAACCCGAGCGGCGCCGAGCCTCCCACCACGGCCGCGCAGGTGGCGGAGTACTTCGCCGGGTGGATCGACCTGATCCTGGACGGCGGTGCGACCCCGGGCGGCCTGCCGTCCACCGTCCTCGACGTCACGGCGGACCCGCCCCGGGTGATCCGCGAGGGGGCCGTGCGGCCGTGAAGGTCACGGGGGTCATCCAGGCCGGCGGCCGGAGCACCCGCATGGGCGGCCGGCCGAAGGCGCTCCTCCAGCTGGGCGGGCGGTCGATCATCGAGCGCGTGGTGGCGGCGCTCCACGGGGCCGTGGACGACCTGCTGATCGTCACCAACACGCCGGACCTCTACCGTTTCCTGGGGCTGCCCATGGTGGCCGACGTCTTCGCGGAGGGCGGCTCGCTCGGCGGCATCTACTCGGGGCTCCGCGCCGCGCCGGGCGACGCGGCCTTCACGGTCGCCTGCGACATGCCCTTCCTCCACCCGCAGGTGGTCCGCCTGGTGGTGGAGCGGGCGCCGCTGGCCGACGTGGTGATCCCCAGGGTGGGCGACCAGCTGGAGACGCTCCACGCCAGCTACCAGAAGGCCTGCCTGCCGCACATGGAGGCGTGTCTCCGCGCGGGGCGCCTGAAGATCGTGGGGTTCTTTTCCGCGGTCACGGTAATGGAGATCCCCGAGGCCGAGGTGCGCCGCTGGGCCGACCCCGCCGTGGTGTTCATGAACGTCAACACGCCGGAGGAGCTCGAGCGCGCCCGGGCGCTGGCGGGAGCGCCCGGCTGATGGCGGCGGCGGTCTCGGGCTTCCGGCTGGACTCCATCGCGGCCCTCAACGCGCTGCCGGCCGAGCTGCGGGAGCAGCTCTACCTGCGCCTGATCCCGGGCGAGCTGCTGGAGCGCTTCCGGGTGGACCGGCGCACGCTGGGCAACGCGGAGGGGGGGCGCCTGGTCCGGGTGACCGCCTCCGAGGACAGGGCGTGGGCCCGGGTGGAGCTGCGGGCGCACGAGCAGGACCGCGATCCCGTCCTGCTGGTGGACGTGGAGATGTCGGCGTTCGGGGTGCCGGAGCTCTCGCTGGTGCAGGTGAACGATCCCGCGGCGCCCCGGTTCGACATCGACCGCGCCGCCGACGGCCACGAGACGCTGCTCGGCACGGCGGGCCGCAACCTCGCCGAGGAGGCCCGGGCCCTGGCGGCGGGCCTGGCCCCCGGGCAGGTGCGGCGCGGGCTCCGGATGCTGGGCCGGGTGCTCGAGTGCATGGACGAGTTCTGCCGGCTGCTCGGGCGCGAGCTCTACCTGGTGGAGCCGCTCTTCTACCACTCGGCCCTGCTCTACGAGCGGCACGGCTGCGCCTACTTCATGGGGCGCGAGCGCATGGAGGCCATCGACGCCGGCTTCCGCCCGGGCGGGGCCCACCTGGCCCGCCTGGACGGCTCCACGCCCTTCCGGCAGCCGGGCTTCGAGGGATCGGTCCGAGGGCGGAGCTGGGCCATCCACGACGGCGTCCTCGGCGAGCCCTTCAGTGGCGGCTCCACGAGCGTCAAGATGTACCGGGTCCCCGGCCGCCACGCCGGGGTGTCGACGTTCCCGGCCGCCGTGTACTGACGCATGGACGCCCTCCGGCCGGCCGTCATCGTCCACTACCACGAGGTGAGCCTCAAGCGCGGCAACCGGCCGCTGTTCCTCCGCCACCTGCGGGCGAACCTCGAGCGCGCCACCTCCGACGTGGGCCCCGTGCGCGTGGTCCAGCTCCCCGGCCGCATCCTGCTCGACCTCGAGGGCAATCCGCGGGCCGAGGCGGTGCGGGACCGCGCGGCCCGGGTCTGCGGCGTGGCGAGCGTGGCGCTGGCCGAGCGGGTGGCGTCGTCCCTCCCGGCGATGGAGGCGGCGGTGGCGCGGCTCCTGGAGGGCCGGCGGTTCGCCACCTTCCGCATCTCGGCGCGCCGCGCGTTCAAGACGTACCCGATGACCTCGGTGGAGCTGAACCGCGCCCTCGGGGCCTTCGTGCTGGGGCGGGTGGGCGGCGAGGGCGTCCGGGTGGACCTCCGCCGGCCCGAGCTGGAGATTCACGTGGAGGTGCTGCCGGGCGAGACGTTCGTCTACGCCGACCCGGTGCCCGGTCCGGGCGGCTTGCCCGTGGGCGCCAGCGGGACGGTGGCGGCGCTCCTGTCCGGCGGCATCGACTCGCCCGTGGCCGCGTGGCGGATGATGAAGCGGGGCTGCCGCGTGGTCTTCGTCCACTTTCACAGCGTGCCGTACCTGCCGGCGACCTCGCAGGCCAAGGCCCGCGCCCTGGTGGAGCGGCTCACGGCGTGGCAGTACCGCTCGCAGCTCTACCTCGTGCCCCTGGGGGAGATCCAGCGCGAGGTGGTGCTCGCGGTCCCGCCGCCGGCGCGCGTGGTGGTCTACCGGCGCATGATGGTGCGCATCGCGGAGCGGCTGGCTCGCCAGACCGGGGCGCTGGCGCTGACCACCGGCGAGAGCCTGGGGCAGGTGGCCTCGCAGACGCTCACGAACATCGCCAGGGTGGACGAGGTGGCGGAGATGCCCATCCTCCGGCCCCTCATCGGCATGGACAAGCTCGAGATCACGGCCGAGGCCCAGCGGCTGGGCACCTTCGAGATCTCCATCGAGCCCGACGCCGACTGCTGCACCCTGTTCGTGCCCCGGCACCCCGCCACGCGCGTCGGCGCCGAGGAGATCCAGGCGGCGGAGGCGCGGCTCGACGTTCCCCGGCTCGTCTCGCTGGGCCTGGAGGGCGCCAGGCTCGAGCGGTTCGAGTTCCCCGTGCGCGCGCCCGCCGGCGCGCCGGCCGGCGCGTGACGCCCGCCCTCACCTTCCACGGCGCGGCGGGCACGGTCACGGGCGCGAAGTTCCTCCTGGAGACCGCGCGCTCGCGCGTGCTGCTGGACTGCGGGTTGTTCCAGGGCGAGCGCGAGCGCCGCCAGCGCAACTGGGCGCCGCCGCCCTTCGAGCCGGGGGGGCTCGCCGCCGTGCTGCTCTCCCACGCCCACATCGACCACTCGGGCTACCTGCCCCGCCTGGTGCGCGACGGCTTCGCGGGCCCCGTGTACTGCTCCCCTGCCACGGCCGACCTCCTCCGGATCATGCTCCCCGACGCCGCCCGGCTGCAGGAGGAGGAGGCCGAGTACCGCAACCGCGTGGGGGCCACGCGCCACGAGCCTGCCCTGCCCCTGTTCACCGCGGAGGACGCCGAGCGCGCCGTGGCGCTGGTGCGCCCGGTCGGGTTCGGGAAGGCGTTCGAGGCCGCGCCGGGGCTGCGGGCCCGGTTCCGGGGGTCGGGGCACATCCTCGGAGCCTCCATCGTGGAGGTCGAGCCGGACGGCCGGCGGCTGGTGTATTCCGGCGACCTGGGCCGCTACGGCGTGCCCGTCATGCGGGACCCCGAGCGGGTGCAGGAGGCGGACACGCTGCTGGTGGAGTCCACCTACGGCAACCGCCTGCACCCCGACGACGACGGGACGGCCACGATCGTCGAGGCCGTCGGGCGGGCCGTGGCGCGCCGGGGGGTGCTGCTGGTGCCGGCCTTCGCCGTGGGTCGGACGCAGGACCTGCTGTACCTGCTGCGTGACCTGGAGGAGCAGGGGAGGATCCCGCGGATCCCCGTCTACCTGGACAGTCCCATGGCCATCGCCGCCACCGTGGTCTACGCGCAGCACCCCGAGGAGCACGACCCGGACGTGGCGCGGGCGGCGGCCGCCGGACGGAGGCCGTTCGTCCCCGCGCGCTTCCACCTGGCCTCGACGGCCGAGGAGTCGAAGCGGCTCAACGACCTGGACGGCCCCGCGGTGATCGTCGCCGGCAGCGGCATGGCGACGGGCGGGCGGATCCTCCACCACCTCCGGCGCCGCCTGGGCGACGAGCGCACCACGGTGCTCTTCGTCGGGTACCAGGCGGCGGGGACCCGGGGGCGGCTGCTGCGGGACGGCGCCCGGACCGTGTCCGTCTTCGGCGAGGCCGTGGAGGTCCGCGCGGCCGTCCTCGCCACGGACGCGCTGTCGGCCCACGCCGACCGTCGCGACATCGTCCGGTGGCTCCGGGGCTTCAGGCGCCCGCCCTCGGCCACGTGGGTGGTGCACGGCGAGCCCGACGCGGCGGCCGGCCTGGTGGAGGCGATCGTCCGGGACCTGGGCTGGACGGCGTGCGAGGCGGCCCGCGACGGCGCCAGCGTCCCGGTCTGAGGGACCGACCCCGATATCTTGGTGACCTTGACACCGGGAGCCCCTACCGGTATGGTGGCCGGCGTATGACCGTCATCGCCCTCGGGGCCGACCACGCGGGCTTCCCCCTCAAGGAGGATCTCAAGGGCTGGCTGGGCTCGCGGGGCTACCAGGTGCGGGACTTCGGCACCTATTCGGGGGAGGCGGTGGATTATCCGGACTACGCGGGCCGGGTGGCCGAGGCGGTGATCCTGGGCCAGGCGGCCCGGGGCGTGCTCGTCTGCGGCTCCGGGCTCGGCATGGCGATCGCGGCGAACAAGTTCCCGGGGGTGCGGGCCGCGGCGTGCTTCGACCCCGAGATGGCGCGCCTGAGCCGCGAGCACAACGACGCCAACGTGCTGACCCTGGGCGCGCGGCTCACGGACCGGGAGGCCGCCATCGCCATCCTGGAGACCTGGCTGAAGACGCCCTTCGCCGGCGGGCGGCACCGCCGCCGGATCGAGAAGCTCTCGGCGCTGGAGGAGAGGTACGGCAATGCTCCGGCTCGCTGACGTGGACCCGGAGATCGCCAAGGCGCTCCGGGAGGAGGCCCAGCGCCAGAACCGCAACCTCGAGCTGATCGCCTCGGAGAACTTCGTCTCGGAAGCCGTGCTCGAAGCCCTCGGCTCGGTGATGACCAACAAGTACGCCGAGGGCTACCCCGGGCGGCGGTACTACGGCGGCTGCGAGGTGGTGGACGTCGCCGAGGAGTTGGCCATCGCGCGCGCCCGTGAGCTGTTCGGGGCCGAGCACGTCAACGTCCAGCCCCACTCCGGCGCCCAGGCCAACATGGCCGTCTACTTCGCGGTGCTCAAGCCGGGCGACACCGTGCTGGGGCCGAACCTGGCCCACGGCGGGCACCTCACGGCCGGCAGCCCCGTGAACTACTCCGGCAAGTTCTACACCATCGTGCCCTACGGGGTCCGGCGCGACACCGAGCGCATCGACCTCGACGAGGTGCGCGACCTGGCCCGCAGGCACCGACCGCGCCTCATCATCGCCGGCGGCTCCGCCTTTCCGCGCGCCATCGATTTCCGTCCCTTCGCCGAAATCGCGCGCGAGGTCGGCGCGGTCCTCATGGCCGACATCGCCCATCCCGCGGGCCTGGTGGCCGCGGGGCTCCATCCCTCGCCCATCGGCCTGGCCGACTTCGTCACCACCACGACGCACAAGACCCTGCGGGGCCCCCGCGGCGGGATGGTCATGTGCCAGGCGAAGGACGCCCAGCTCCTGGACAGGACCGTGATGCCCGGGGTCCAGGGCGGGCCCCTGATGCACGTGATCGCCGCCAAGGCGGTCGCGTTCAAGGAGGCGCTGAGCCCCGGGTGGCGCGCCTACCAGCAGCAGATCGTGCGCAACGCCCGGGCCCTGGCGGACGCCCTGACGGCACGGGGGTTCCGGCTCGTGACGGGGGGTACCGACACGCACCTGATGCTGGTGGACCTCTCGAGCCGCAACCTCACGGGCAAGGAGGCGCAGGAGGCCCTGGACCGGGCGTGGATCACGGTCAACAAGAACACCATCCCGTTCGACACGAAGGGCCCGATGGTGACGAGCGGCATCCGGATCGGCACCCCGGCGGTGACCACCCGCGGCATGAAGGAGCCCGAGATGGAGCAGGTCGCGGCGCTGATCGACCGCGTGCTCTCCAGCCCGGGGTCGGCATCGGTCGAGGCGCAGGTGCGGGGCGAGGTGCAGGAGCTGACCGGCCGGTTCCCGCTCTACCCGGAGCGGGTCAGGTGAGGGGAGGGGCCCGATGAAGTGCCCGTTCTGCGGCCACACCGAGGACCGGGTGGTGGACTCCCGGGTGGGGCGGGAAGGGGAGTTCATCCGGCGGCGCCGCGAGTGCCTGAAGTGTCACCGCCGCTACACCACCTACGAGTACATCGAGGACGTCCTGCCCCACGTGGTCAAGCGCGACGGGCGGCGCGAGCCGTTCGACCGGCAGAAGCTCCGGAACTCCATCCTCAAGGCGTGCGAGAAGCGCTCGGTGGGCGTGCAGAAGGTGGACGATATCGTCGCCGACATCGAGGCGCGCCTGCACGAGCGTGCCGACAAGGAGATCTCCAGCCTGGAGCTGGGGGAGATGGTGATGGACCACCTCAAGCGGCTGGACCAGGTGGCCTACGTGCGCTTCTCCTCCGTGTACCGCCAGTTCCAGGACGTCTCCCAGTTCACCGACACGGTGAACCAGCTCAAGGGGCTCCTCAAGGAGGACAAGGCCAAGCCGCAACCGGCCCCGCCGCGCCCGCCCCGCGCCCTGGCCAGGTCCAGGTAGCGGCGGCGCCGGCCCGGGGCCCGGAGATGGCACGGCCCTGCCGGAACGGGAGGCCGACAGGGCCGCGCGCCTCAGCGGCGCTTACTTCTTCTTTTT
This sequence comes from Candidatus Rokuibacteriota bacterium, assembly GCA_037443505.1. Taxonomy (GTDB): domain Bacteria; phylum Methylomirabilota; class Methylomirabilia; order Rokubacteriales; family CSP1-6; genus JBBIOF01. The sequence continues at coordinate 4,327 of JBBIOF010000043.1, read as the reverse complement.
CTTGGCGGCCTTCTTCTTCGCCACTGCCTCACCTCCCTCCCGGCACCGCGTGACTGTCAGCGGCATGCTAGTGGCGGGCCGGGAAGCGTGTCAAGCGCAAAATCCAAGATATGGGGGTAGGGACCCGTCGGGCCCCCCGTATGTGGGGGGGGCCGTGCCCCCCGTGCCGAGTTTGACAACGCGACGAGCCGGGTGTTAGCGTGGGCGCAACTTTTCGCGGCCTTCGTTCTCGTCGCGCCGGGAGATCTCATCCATGAAGCGTCCACTGAGGAAGCTCGTTTTCGTCGAGCCCAAGTCCACCCACCTGCACGTCTACAGCCGCGTCTGCATCCCGCGCCTGGGGTCCGTGCTGCTGGGCACCATCATGCGCAACAAGGGCTACGACGTCCGCGTCTACATCGAGGACATCCACGCCATCGACATGAACGAGGTCCTCTCCGCCGACCTGGTGGGCATCTCCGCGCTCACCTCCACGGCGCCCCAGTCCTACCGGCTCGCGGACCGGGTGCGGGAGGCGGGCGGGCTCGTCGTCCTCGGCGGCACGCACACGAGCTTCCTCCCCGAGGAGGGGCTGGCCCACGCGGACTTCGTCATCCGCGGCGAGGGGGAGCTGGCGTTCCAGGAGCTGGTGGACGCCATCGAGCGCGGCGAGGGGGTCGAGAAGATCCAGAACCTCTCCTACCTGGTGGACGGCCGGCCGGTGCACAACCCGGAGCGCCCCAAGATCGCCAACCTGGACGTCAACCCCATCCCCGACTACACGCTGATCACCGGGTGGAAGCCCGGCGGCGTGATCTCCATCGCCACCTCGCGGGGCTGCCCGTTCTCGTGCACGTTCTGCTCCGTCCCGGGCATGTACGGCCACGCCTTCCGGACGCACTCCATCGGCCGCGTCCTGGACGAGCTGGAGCTCCACAAGGGCAACCTGTACACCTTCTTCGCCGACGACATCTTCACGGCCAACAAGAAGCGGGTGAAGGAGCTGCTGCGCGGGATGATCGACCGCGGGCTCACGCCGCCCTGGGGCGCCCAGGTGCGCACGGAGACGGTGGACGACCCGGAGCTCCTCCAGCTCATGCGGGACTCCAACTGCTTCAACGTCTACGTGGGCTTCGAGTCCATCAACCCGCGGACCCTGAAGCTCTTCCAGAAGAAGCAGGACCTCGCCAAGATCGAGCGGGCCATCGAGCGCTTCCACGCGCACAACATCCGGATCCACGGCATGTTCGTGGTGGGATCGGACGAGGACGACCTCGAGACCCTGGACGCCACGGCCGACTTCGCCATGAAGCACGACATCGACTCCGTCCAGTTCATGATCCTGACGCCCATCCCCGGGTCGCCCGACTGGGAGTCCCTCTACGGGCGGGGCGAGCGGTACGTCATCAGCCGCAACTGGTCCCTCTACGACGGCCACCACGCGGTCCATCAGCCCCGGCGCATGAGCCCCTACGAGCTCCAGATGGGGGCCATCAAGGCCATGGCCAAGTTCTACTCGTGGCGGGGCATTGCACGGAAGCTGTGGAAGCGGGACATGTACTACGCCACCATCCGCTACTGGGGCAAGAAGATGATCCGCGAGTGGTGGAAGGACGCGGAGAACCGGCAGCACGTGGAGTGGCTCCGCGATCAGCTCTATTCCGAGACCCGGCAGGTGGGCCACCGGGCGCTCCGGACGGTGGGGCTGCCCGCGGTGCTCCTGCAGGACTCGGTGGGGCGGCTGCTGCAGCGGTTCCTGGACGAGCTGGGCGTGACCGTGGTCCCGCTGGCGGATGCGGCGGAGGCCGCGCTGGAAGGGGCCACCAGCCGGGCCCGCCAGACCGTGGACTGCCTCATCACCCCCATCGTCAAGCGGGCGGTGCAGGAGCGGGAGGAGTTCTACACGCGCCTGGCGGCGGTCAATGCGGCGCTGCACGCCCAGCTGGGGAAGCTGCCCCGGGTGAGCTTCCCCCTGATCGACGGGCAGGGCCCCGTCTTCGAGCCGTTCGCGAAGATCGGCCTCCTGTTCACGAAGAACCTCGACCGCATCCGTGCGGCCTACCGGAACGCCGGGGTGGCCGAAGGACTCTGGGAGGCGGCCTGACCCGAGGGGCGCCACGGCTGGGCCGGGGCGCCCCGAGCGTGTGGGGGGCTTGGGGGGCGCCCGGAGCCCCCCATCGAATCAGTTCGGCTCGATCCGCCAGGTCGGCCCCATGAAGTAGAGCGGCCCTTCCACCCTGAGGAAGGCCGGGGCCTCGCCCGGGACGATCCACATCCTGACGTCGGGGACCTCCGCGACCAGCAGCGACGCAAGGAGTCCCAGCTGGGGGCGGAGGATGTAGCGCACGGCCTTTATGGGGGCGTCGCTCACCAGCACCGCATCCTCGGCGGCCGGGAACAGCCTCAGCTTCACCGCCCGGGGCCGGGGGGTGAAGGCCACCACCGACACCGTCTCGCTGGCTCGGGGTGCCAGGTTCTTGACCACGACGGAGAGCATCCCGTTGTAGGCGTCGTCCGGCACCTCGAAGTCGCCCGCCAGGACCTCCTCCGGGCTCTCGTCGTCAGCCCGGTAGCGCACGTGGTAGCGCCCCGTCTCGCGGTCGACGGCGGCCTCCAGCGTCTCGGGAAACGAGGGGCCCCGCTGGACCAGGCGGTAGGCGAGCAGTGTGAAGACGCCCCGCTGCGAGAAGACCACGGTCTCGTCGTAGAGCGAGCCGTCCCTGAAGCGGAACACGAGGCGGCTCTCGACCCGGTCGCCGCGCACGACCTGGGTCAGGTCGCCGTGCGCGAGGCGCTCTCCGGCGAGGGACCGCAGCACGGGGAACGCCCGGATGACCCCTTCGGTGTGGCGCACGGCGACGGGGTTGGCCGCGCTGGCCGGGGGGAGTCCGAGCGTCAGCAGGACGAAGGCGATCAGCATCGCGGCGTGTCGGGCTCGCATCGGACACCTCTCAGGCTGCCGGGCGCCTCACGGTCACCCGGAAGGGCAGCAAGAGAGGTGCCAGGGGCGCAGGCGGGCAGTCTCGGCCCTCCGTGGGGGCCGGAAACGGCCGACGTTACGGGCCCTTGCCCTCGCGGATCGAGGAGGGACGGCGCTGGTCGCGCCGGCGGACGAACTCCTCGTTGAGGGGCACGCCCTTTTTACAGAGTGGACAGTCTGGCGGCGTATAGGTCGGAAAGTCCCTGCTGACCAGGCTGAACACGGGCTTGCCGTCGAGGTCCACCGTGGTGCGCCGCCAGAGGCACCCCACGCCCACCACCTGGGCGCCCAGCTCCTCCACCAGGTTGATCAGCAGGTTCAGCGTGGTGCCTGTGCTCACCAGGTCCTCGATCAGCAGGACGCGGCTGCCCTCGCGGATGAGCCGCTGGAACTCCACGGGCAGCGTCACGCGCCGCTTGCCGCCCGCGAGCCCCTTGGTGCCGTACACCACGATGGGGCGCGAGGGGTGAGCGCGGGCCACGCAGTGCGAGAGGATGAGCGCGCCGGGCCCGGTGGACAGGACCACGTCCACGGGCCACTGGGCGAAGTGCTTGGCGATGACGGCGCCCAGGCCCTCGGTGAAGGAGGGCTCCGTGGTCACCAGGGTCTTCTCGATGTACTCGCTGGTGTGGTGGCCGGAGGGCAGCAGGATGTGGTCGTTGGCATGGTAGGCGCCCGTCCGCTTCAGGATCTCCAGGTGGATCTTCTCGCGGACCTCGGCCTCCACGGCGGCGGGGTCTTTCCTCGGAGCAGCACCCGTCATCGGATCCTCCTCGCGCCCATTCTAGCGCACGTTTAGGCCGCGCCGGGGGGCGTCGTGACCCGCGTGCTAGACTGGCCCTCGTGCGTCTCCTCGCAGTCGAGACCTCCACCCTGGCCGGCGGCGTCGCGCTGCTCGACGGCGAGCGCGTGGTGGGGGAGTCCCTGCTCGACGTCCGGGCCACGCACTCGGAGCGCCTGGTGCCCGCCATCGACCGGCTGCTGGCCGACGCGGGGTGGGTGGCGCGCGACATCGAGGCCCTGGCCGTCGCCGTGGGGCCGGGCTCGTTCACCGGGCTGCGCATCGGGCTCGCCACGGTGAAAGGGCTCGCCCTGGCCCTCGGTGTCCCGGTGGCGGCCGTGCCCACCCTGGACGCCATGGCCGAGTCGCTGCCCTTCGCCGCGCTGCCGGTCTGCCCCGTGCTCGACGCACGCAAGGGCGAGGTCTACTGCTGCCTCTACCGCTGGGACGGTCAGGGCATGCGCCGCGAGTGGGACTACCTGGCGATCCCGCCGGCCGAGCTGGCGCAGCGGCTCGCCGGGCCCACGATCCTCCTGGGGGACGGCGCCCGCGCCGTGGGCGGGCCCCCCGCGCGGCTGGCCCCGCCG
>JBBIOF010000042.1:0-10995 GCA_037443505.1 Candidatus Rokuibacteriota bacterium | reverse complement strand
CCCGGCGGTCTTCGCGTGGTTGTGGCGGTTCCTGTCCAACCCCCGTGAATGGTTCAGTTGGACCGGATTGTTGTTCGGCGGCGCCCTGGCCGGCGGCGCGTATGGCGTCGGCAAAGCCTATCGCTGGGTCCGCGGCTGGTGGCTGCCGCGGCGCTACGGGCTGCTCCACCAGCCGCTCCACGCCTGGTTGCGCGATCGCCTGAAGGCCGCGCTGATCGGCGGGGCGCTGGGGCTGGCGGCCGTCGAGCTGATCTACCTCCTGGCCGCCGCCACGCCCCTCTGGTGGCTGGCCGCGGCGGGCGCCCTGGTGGCGCTGGAGGTGCTGGTCGCCTTCGTGTTCCCGGTGTGGCTGCTGCCGCTCTTCTACCGCCTGGCGCCGCTCGAAGACGAGGCACTGCGCGCCCGCCTGCTGGATCTCACCCGGCGCGCGGGCGTCGCGGTGGTCGGCGTCTGGGTGGCCGACCAGTCGCGGAAGAGCCGGACCGCGAACGCGGCCGTGACCGGCTTCGGCCGGACGCGCCGCCTCGTGCTCTTCGACACGCTGGTGGACCGGTTCGAGCCCCGCGAGGTGGAGGCGGTGCTGGCGCACGAGCTCGGCCACCACGTGCGCCACGACCTCTGGCGGGGGCTGGCGGTGCAGGCGGCGGTGACCGTGCTGGCCCTCTGGGTGGCCGACCGGCTCCTCGGCCTGGGGACGGCGCTGTGGGGGCTCACGGGCCCCGCCGACCCGGCGGGGCTGCCGTGGCTCGGGCTGGTGCTGCTCGGCGTGGGCCTCGTCACGGCGCCCGTGGCCAACGGGCTCTCGCGCCGGGTCGAGCGCCGGGCCGACGACTACGCGCTCGCCCTCACCGGGGACCCCGACGGCTTCGTGGGAGCGATGGAGCGCCTGGCGTCCCTGAACCTGGCCGAGCGCCGGCCCCACCCGCTCGAGGAGGTCCTCCTCTACTCGCACCCGTCCATCGAGCGCCGGATCCGGCGGGCGCGCGCGCTGCCGGGCCCATCAGGTCAGGCGGCGCCCGGCGGGGGTTGAGAGGTACTCCGCGTCAGTCGCCCTTCTCGGCGGCGGCGCGGACGCTCTCCTCGCGGATCAGGGCCAGCACCTCGCGCTTGAGCTCGTTGAAGACCCCCGAGGTGGTGAGCTCCAGCGTGCGCGGGCGGGGCAGGTCCACCACCAGGCGCTTCTTGATGCGGCCGGGGCGGGCGGTCATGACCGAGACGCTGTCGGCCAGGAGCAGCGCCTCCTCGATGTCGTGGGTGATGAAGAGCACGGTCTGGTGGCGGCGCTCCCAGACCGACAGCAGCAGCTCCTGCATGAGCGATCGGGTCTGGGCGTCGAGCGCCCCGAACGGCTCGTCCATCAGGAGCACCTGGGGCTCCATGACCAGGACGCGGGCGATCCCCACCCGCTGCTTCATGCCCCCGCTCAGCTCCGCCGGGTAGTGCGACTCGAACCCGCGGAGCCCCACCTGCTCCAGGAGTGCCTCCACCCGGGGCCGGTACTCGGCGGGCGCGCGCCCCACCGTCCGGGGGCCGAAGGTGATGTTGTCCAGCACCGTGTACCAGGGGAAGAGGGCGGGCTCCTGGAAGACCACGCCGCGGCGGGGATCGGGGCCCTCCACGGGCTCGCCGCCCACCAGCACCCGGCCCCGCGTGGGCCGGTCGAAGCCCGCCACCATGTTCAGCAGGGTCGACTTGCCGCAGCCCGACGGGCCCAGGATGGCGGCGAACTCGTTCCGCTCCACGGCGAAGTCGATGGCCTGGAGCGCCTCCACCCGGCGTCCCCGCTTGAGGAACTCCTTCCAGACGTCGACCAGCTGGACGGCCGGCACCGGCCGGGGCTCAGCCATGCGCCTCGAGGGTCCGCCAGCGGAGGACCAGCCGGGACAGCGCGTGGATGACGCGGTCGGACAGGAAGCCCAGGAGGCCCACCGAGAACATGGTCGCCACGCAGATGTCCATGCGGCCCACGTAGTAGGCGTCCCACAGGACGTAGCCCAGCCCCGACTTCACCGCGATCATCTCGGCCACGATGACGGCCGTCCAGGCCACGCCCACGCCCAGGCGGAGCCCCGTGAAGATGGAGGGCAGGGCGGACGGCAGCACGACCTTGGCCACGATGGTCGCCGGGCCGGCGCCCAGCATGCGGGCGGCCCTCAGGAGCAGGAGGTTGGTGTCCCGGACGCCGTGGGTGGTGTTGACCACGATGGGGTAGAAGGCGCCGAGGCCGATCAGGAACAGGGCGCTGGCGTCGTAGATGCCGAAGACGGCGATGGAGAAGGGCAGCCACGCCGTGATGGGCACGGGCCGGAAGAGCTGGATGGAGGGGTCCACCAGGCTCGACACCAGCCGGTTCCAGCCGATCAGGAGCCCCATGGGGATGCCGACGGCGGCGGCGATCAGGAAGCCCTCGAGCACGCGGCGGGTCGAGTAGAGGACGTTGGCCACCCACGTGCCGGAGTAGGGCGAGAGGGACCTGCCCGGGGCCCCGAAGATCCACCGGAACCAGGACTCGGCCACCTGGGCCGGGGGCGGGATGATGCCGGGCGGCGTCCACTGCCGGTCCACGGCCAGGTGCCAGAGGGCCAGCAGCAGCAGCGGCAGCAGGACGAACCAGGGGATGCGCCGGGACATGCGGCCCCCGGTCACATGTTCTGGCCCAGGTCCGCGGGCGACCGCCCCGTCGCCTTCGAGAGGAACTCGTAGGTGTAGTAGCGGTCGATCTCGCCCGACACGTCGCGCGCGATGACGCCGTTGTCGCTGAGGAACTTCGAGATGCGCTTGATGGAGGCCAGGGGCAGGGCCGCGTCCAGCCGGGTGATGCGGATGGACTCGGCGGCCACCGCCTCGGGCAGCCCGGCCTTCTCGGCGTAGATCCTCGCCCACCGCCGCGGGTCGGCCTGGGCGACCTTCAGGATGTCCAGGTAGGCGACCACCAGCCGCTGGACGGCGTCGCGGTTGCGGTCCAGGAAGCCGCGGTTCACCGCCAGCACGGCGATGAGGCCGCCCACGGTCTTCGAGCGGTTGTGGTCGATGGTGGGGTACTGCCCGAACCCCTCGGTGATGGCCTGGGCACAGAACGGCTGCCAGACCACGGCCAGATCGATCTCGCGCCCCTGGAGCGCCTTGAGGTAGTTGGCGCCGCCGCCCACGATGTTGGTGATCCGGAGCTTGCCGTACTCCAGGCCCGCCTCGGTGACGGAGGCGGCGAACTTCACCCAGGAGATCGAGCCGGCGCCGACGCCGATGCGCTTGCCCGCCACCTCCTTCCAGTCCTTGAGGTCCTCGCCCTTGCGCACCACCAGGCAGTCGTTGCCGGCGCCGACCCCGGCCACGCCCACCAGCGAGCGCGCGCCCTGGGCCACCGCCAGCGTGATGTCCTGGGGGCCGAACGCCGTGATGTCGAGGTCGCCGGAGGCCAGCGCGGTGCGGGCGTCGGCGAAGCGCTGGAACATGACGGTGTCGACCTGGACGTTGTACCTGGCGGCGTACTCCGGCAGGAGCCAGAGGGGCGACAGGGCCGGGACGTTCAGCATTCCCAGCCGGGCCTTCACCGGCGCCGGGAGCGGCTTGCGGAGGTCGTCCTGGGCGAGGGCGAGAGGGGCGGTCAGCGCCAGCACCAGCACGGCGACGATGACGCGCTTCATGGGGGCTCCTTTCGGCGGTGAAGCGGGGGGCGCGCTACCGGAGCGCGTCCCGCAGTTCGCGGGTCAGGACCTCGACCGTGCCCCGGGTGCCGCCGGCGAGCTTCAGCTTCCACTCGCCCTCGGTCTCGAAGCGTCGGTCGCGCAGCCGCTCGGCCCAGGGCTTGACGGCCTCGCGGATGGCGTGCAGGTCGAAGGGGTCGCGGCGCAGCTCCCGGGCGCGGGCCATCACGTCGGGGGCCACGCGGATGAACGCCCTGAGGGCGGCGCCGGTCTTGATGGAGTACTTGCGGCCGGCCCACGCGGTGGGGAAGGTGGCGGAGATGGCCTTGGCGTAGTTCAGGAAGAAGCGCTTGGCGCCCTGGCGGAGCTCCTGGATGCGGGCGGCTCCGCCCACCTTCTCCACCGTCTCCAGCAGGTCCACGATCTCCTCGGCCAGCGGCGCCTGGCTCACCCGGCCGCGGCCCATGCCCAGCATCTTGATCTCGCCGTGCAGGGGCGAGGTGTCGTCCTCGTTCAGCGAGCGGATGACGTCGTGGGCCAGCGCCTGGTTGGGGTCGGGGTAGAGCTTGCGCCCCGCGAGGCTGATGATGTGGGACGGGTTGAGCCGCGTGTGCTTGGCGTTGATGGTGACGAACAGCTCCACGATCTGGCGGGCGTCCAGCGTGTCGAAGAGCACCGCGGGGACCTCGATCCCCATCTGCTCGCCCGCCTGGCTCAGGGCGTGGAGCGCCAGCAGCCGGTGCTGGCCGTCGAGCACCCTCAGCACGCCGTGCTCCTCGGGGATCTGGAGCAGGCCGATGTCGTGGTGCCCGGCCACCGGCGTGAAGGTGAAGCGCCGCTCCGACGTGATGATGACGGCGCCGGGGATGGGCGGCAGCGTGCCCGCCTCCTTGCACTCGCGGTAGTACTGCACCAGCTCGTCGATCTTGCGGCGGATGACGGGGCGCTGGTAGGCGGTCTCGCTCTCGCTGATGCGCTTCTCGAGCGCGTCCCAGTTCACGCGGGAGCGCGACCGCGCCGGCGGCCGGCGCGTGTCGGCCTCCGGGCCCCCGGAGTAGCCGAGGACCTCGAACTTCACCAGCCGGTCGATGTCCTTGGCGCTGAGCCCGGCCTGGAAGAACTCGACCCCGAACTGCTTCACGCGGCGCGCCGGCACGGTGATCATTGGCGCGTACGCTACCCGATCGGCAAGTCCCTGTCAATAGAGGGGTTTTCACCGTTCGGCCACCGGTAGTTCCTCGCCGTGACGCGGGGTTGGCGGGCGCCCGGGGGAGGCGGCGAGGACCGGGCGGGCTAGAGGAGGCCGAAGGCCTCCACGGCCAGGGTGGCGACGTGGCGGCCGATGGCCAGCGAGGCCGTGGCGGCGGGCGAGGGCGCGTTGAGCACGTGGATGGCGTCGGCCGACTCCAGGATGCGGAAGTCGTCCACCAGCGTGCCGTCCGGGCTCACCGCCTGGGCCCGGACGCCCGCGCCGCCCGGGGTGACGTCCTCCGGCCGGAGGTCCGGCACCAGGCGCTGCAGCGCGCGGACGAAGGCGGCCTTGCTGAGCGAGCGGTACAACTCGTAGGCCCCGGTGCGCCAGTAGCGGCGGGCCATCGCCCAGAAGCCGCGGTAGGCGAGGGTGCCCAGCAGCTCGCGCGGGACGACCCGCCCGAAGGTGTAGCCCTCCCGGGCGAAGGCCAGGACGGCGTTGGGGCCCGCCTCCACGTCGCCGTGCACGGTCCGCGTGAAGTGGACGCCGAGGAACGGGAACTCGGGGTCGGGGACCGGATAGATCAGGCCCCGGACCAGGTGGCGGCGCTCGGGGCGCAGGAAGTAGTACTCGCCCCGGAAGGGCACGATCCGCACCCCGGGGACGGCCCCCGCCATGCGCGCCACCTCGTCGGAGTAGAGCCCGGCGCAGTTCACCAGGCGCCGGGCGCGGAAGGTCAGGCGCGGCGTGCCGAGCTCCAGGCCGTCGCCCGTCCGGGCGATCACCTTCACCCGGGCCCCGGTCTCGATCCTGACGCCGCGGGCCTGGAGGTCGCGGGCCAGGGCGGCGGCCACCTCCCCGAAGTCCACGATGCCGGTGTTGGGCGAGTGGATGGCTCGCAGCGCCGCGGCGTGGGGCTCCAGCTCGCGCACCCGCTCGGGACCGATCAGGGCCAGGTCGGGCACGCCGTTGGCGACGCCGCGCTCGTGGAGCGCCGCCAGGCGCGGCAGCTCCTCCTCCCGGGTGGCCACGATGACCTTGCCGCAGCGCTCCATGCGGATGCCGTGGGCCTGGCAGAACTGCACCATGAGGCGGGCGCCCTCCACGCACAGGCGCGCCTTGTAGGAACCCGGTCGGTAGTAGATGCCGGAGTGGATGACGCCGCTGTTGTGGCTCGTCTGGTGGGCCCCCAGCCGGCCTTCCTTCTCCAGGATCAGCAGGCGGGCGCGGGGGGCGCGCTCGGCGAGGGCGCGCGCGGTGGCCAGCGCGACGATCCCGCCGCCGACGATGGCGACGTCGTACGGTTCGGGCACGGCGACGTAGTATATCCTAGCCGTACCGAGGAGGCTCCCATGCCCGGAAGATACTTCGAGGAGCTGGAGGTGGGCCAGACGTTCCACCACCAGCCTGGCCGCACCGTCACCGAGGCGGACAACGTCTTCTTCTCGTGCCTCACCATGAACCCCCAGCCCCTGCACGTGGACTTCCACGCGGCGGCCAAGGCGGAGTTCGGGCGCCCCCTGGTCAACAGCCTGCTCACGCTCGGCATCACGGTCGGGCTGTCGGTGGGCGAGACCACCCTGGGCACCACCGTGGGCAACCTGGGCTTCGAGAAGATCGAGTTCCCGAAGCCCGTCTTCCACGGGGACACCATCTACGCGGAGACGGAGGTGGTGGACAAGCGCGAGTCGCGGACGCGGCCCCAGTGGGGCATCGTCACCTTCGAGCACCGGGCCCGCAACCAGGACGGCGAGATCGTCGTGCGCGCCCGGCGCCAGGCGATGATGCGGAAGCGCCCGCAGTGAGCGCGCCCCGCCGGCGCCGCTCGCTGCACTTCGTGCCGGGCGGCAACGAGAGGATGATCGCCCGGGCGCTCACCATGCCGGCCGACGCCCTGATCCTGGACCTGGAGGACGCGGTGCCGCCGGACCGCAAGGCGGCCACGCGGCCCGTGGTGCGCGGCTGGCTGGAGAAGCTGGACTTCGGCGGGCGCGAGCGGTGGGTGCGGATGAACCCGCTGGCCAGCGGCCACGGGCGCGCCGACCTCGAGGAGACCATCGCCGGCCGGCCCGACGGCTACGTGGTGCCCAAGCCCCGTCACGCCGGCGACGTGCGCGAGGTCGCCCAGCTGCTCGACGCGCTGGAGCACCGCCACGGGATCCCCCACGGGACCACCCGGCTCCTGCCCATCGCCACCGAGACGCCGGAGGGGCTCCTCGACATCAGGGCCATCGCCACCGCCAGCCCCCGGACCGTGGCCATCTCGTGGGGCATCGAGGACCTGGGCGCGGCCATGGGCCTGCCCCGCGTGCGCGACGGGCAGGGCCGCTACCTGGACATCCCCCGCTACGCGCGGGTCATGTGCGCGGTGGCCGCGGCGGCGGCGGGCGTGGAGGCCGTGGACACCGTCTACACCGACATCGCCGACCTGGAGGGGCTCCGCCGCGAGTGCGAGGAGGCGGTGGCCATGGGGTTCTCCGGGAAGATCTCCATCCACCCCGGCCAGGTGCCCGTCATCAACGAGGCGTTCACGCCGCCCGCGGCGGTGGTGGAGGAGGCGCGCGAGCTGGTGGCGGCCTTCGAGGAGCACGCGCGCCGCGGCGTGTACGCGTTCAGCTTCCGCGGGCGCATGGTGGACGCGCCGCACCTGGCCCTCGCCCGGAAGATCCTCGCCCGCGCCGGGCTCGCGTAGCGGGCGGGGCCGTGCGCGCGGGGGTCCTGCGGGCGCCGGCCCCCATCGAGCGGGGGCCGCTGCGCGAGGAGTCGGTACCGGTGCCGGAGCCGGGCGCCGGCGAGATCCTGGTGCGGGTCAGCGCCTGCGGCATCTGCCGGACCGACCTCCACGTGGTGGAGGGCGAGCTGCCGCCGGTGCGCTCGCCCCTGATCCCGGGCCACCAGGTGGTGGGGCGCGTGGAGCGCGGCGGCCCGGGCGCCCGGCGGTTCCGGCCGGGGGACCGCGTGGGGATCGCCTGGCTCCGGTGGACCTGCGGCGAGTGCGGGTACTGCCGGAGCGGGCGCGAGAACCTGTGCCCGGGTGCGCGCTTCACGGGCTGGCAGGCCGACGGCGGCTACGCGGAGTACGCGGTGGTGCCCGAGGCGTTCGCCTACGCCATCCCCGCGCCCTTCGAGGACGCCGAGGCGGCGCCGCTCCTGTGCGCGGGCATCATCGGCTACCGGGCGCTGCGTCTGGCCCGCGTGCCGCCCGGGGGCCGGCTCGGCATCTACGGGTTCGGCTCGTCGGCCCACATCACGCTCCAGGTGGCCCGCGCGCGCGGGTGCGAGGTGTACGTGTGCACGCGGGAGGCCACGCACCGCGACCTGGCCCTGGGGCTGGGCGCGGCCTGGGCCGGCGACCTCGCCGACCCCATGCCGGCCCCGGCCGACGGCATCATCGTCTTCGCACCCGCGGGGGAGCTGGTGCCGCTCGCGCTCAGGAGCCTGGCCCCGGGCGGCACGCTGGCCCTGGCCGGGATCTACATGACGGCCATCCCGTCCCTGGCCCACGCCGACCTCTACCGCGAGCGCGCACTCACCAGCGTCACCGCCAACACCCGGGCCGACGGGGAGGAGCTCCTCACCGCGGCGGCCGCCATCCCCGTCCGCCCGCGGGTTACGCGCTTTCCCCTGGCCGAGGCCAGCCGCGCGCTCGCGGCGCTCAAGGCGGGCGAGGTCCGGGGTTCGGGAGTCCTGGTCGTCGATCGCGTATGATGGCGGGACCATCGCGAGGAGGGAGACCGAGGCCATGAGCGACCTCGCCGATCTCGTGCGCCGGGCCGCCGGGGTGTTCCCGGGCGGGGTGCTCGGCAGCCACCGGGCCGGGCCCGGGCTGGAGTTCGTGGTGCGCGAGGGCCGGGGCGCGTACCTCTGGGACACCGCGGGGCGCCGCTACATCGACTGCCTGCTGGGCTCCGGCCCCATGCTGCTGGGCCACGCGCACCCGGCGGTGATCGAGGCCGTGCGCCGCCAGCTGGAGCGGGGCACGACGTACATGCTCCTGAACGAGCCGGTCATCGAGCTGGCCGAGGAGCTGGTGCGGGCGGTGCCCTGCGCCGAGCAGGTGCGGTTCACCTCCAGCGGCAGCGAGGCCACGTTCTTCGCCTTCCGGGTGGCCCGCGCCTACCGCAAGCGGGACCGGATCCTGAAGTTCGAGGGCGGCTGGCACGGCACCCACGACTACGGCGCCATGAGCGTGAGCACGCGGTCGCCCAAGGCGTTCCCGTCGCCCACCTTCGACTCGGCCGGCATCCCGCCCGTCCTCGGCGACACCGTGCTGGTGGCGCCGTACAACGACCTGGCCACCACCGAGGCCCTGCTGGCCGCCCACCACCACGAGCTGGCGGCCGTGATCGTGGAGCCGTACCAGCGGGTCATCGTCCCGGCTCCGGGGTTCCTCCAGGGGCTCCGCGAGGTGACCCGCCGCTACGGCGTGCCGCTGATCTTCGACGAGATCGTGACGGGCTTCCGCCTGGCCTGGGGCGGGGCGCAGGAGTACTACGGCGTGGTCCCCGACCTCGCCGCGTACGGCAAGGTGATCGCGGGCGGGTTCCCGCTGGCCGCCGTGTGCGGGCCGGCGGAGATCATGCGCCACTTCGACCCGGCCCTCGAGGGCACGGAAGACTACGTCTGGCAGGCGGGGACGCTCAACGGCAACCCCGTCGCCGCCACGGCCGGCCTCGCCACGCTGCGGGAGCTCCGCCGCCCGGGGACCTACGAGCGGCTGCACGCGGTGGGCCGGCGGCTGCGCGACGGGCTGGAGGCCGCGGCGCGCCGCCACGGGCTCGCGGCCCAGGTCAGCGGCGAGCCTCCGGTCTTCGACATCCTCTTCACCGACCGGCCCATCGTCGACTACCGCGCGGCGCTCACGGCCGATCCCGCGAAGATCCGCCGGTTCAACGAGGCGTGTCTCCGGCGCGGCCTCGTCAAGGCGTCCAACAAGATCTACGTCTCGGTCGCGCTCAGCGACGCGGACGTGGAGGAGATCGTCGGGATCTTCGACGCGGCGCTGGCCGCGGTGGCGGCCGCCGCTTGACGCCGGACGGCGCCGGAGGTAGACAGGAAGTGCGGGTGCGCGGGGACGGCCGCCCCGTGGCCCGTTGTGGCCGACACTCCAACCCCAGGAGGGTCGTGGGATGGAGAGCCCGCCACCGGGCTCAGTGGTCGCGCCGTGTGGAGCTTGCTAGCGGCTCCGGGCGGCGCTGAAGGACCGGGATCGCAAGGATAGCCCCGGCTCCTGCCGGGACGCGCGGCGCCACGCCGCGTACTGAACGAAGGGGGGATGTCGTGGGCGGGCCCGACCCGCCCACGCCCCCCGGAAATCTTTTCGCCTGACGGATTTTCCTCCTCTTGCCCCTGAAGGTACCTTTCCGGGAGTGAGTCACGCAGCCCGCGCCGTCATGCACCGGCGACAGCGCCCGGCCTGGACCTCCCGAGGGCTGCCGAGCGGGCCCTGACACGCCTCGCATTTCCGGTCCCGTACGAGAGGATGGTGGACGCGACAGGCGCTCGTGGACTGCTTGACGGCGTGGCGGGTGCATCCGTCCCAGACGCACTTTCCGAACGTCATGAGCCCTCCCCGTGCGGCGCCATGGCCGGATTTTGGGCCCGGAAAAACTGCAAGCGGCATGCCCGGGGCGTGAGCGTGGCGGCGGTATACTTCGCACGGTGCCCACCGACCTCTTCGCCGTCGTTTCCGGGCTCGGGTCCGAGGTCCTGCCAGCGGTCGTTCCGCCGGCGTGCTTCCTCCCGCCCGAGCCTCCGCCGCCGTCCGGGGGCGAGCGGGACGAGCTGACGCTCGAGTTCCCGGAGTGGCGCCCCCGCCACGGGGCCTGCCACCTCCTGCCCTCGTTCAGCGCCCTCGGCCCCGGCGACCACGCCTTTCGCTTCGAGGTGTCGGTCTTCGCGGCGGGCGAGTGGTCGCCGTGGATCGGCACCGACACCATCGGCCCCCATCCCCTGCCGCCCGCCGCCACCTCCTGTCCGGTCCTGGAGTCCCGCGTGGACGAGTACGTGGCGGCCCTTCCCGTGGAGCGGGTCCGCCTGCGCCTCCGGCTACGTGGGGACGACGTCCAGGCCCTGCTGCGGGCGCCGTGGCTGGCCACGCTCTCGGCGTCCGACGGCGCCGCGGCCGGTGGCGCCCCCAGCCCCGGCGCGGTCAGGCTC
>JBBIOF010000041.1:0-11021 GCA_037443505.1 Candidatus Rokuibacteriota bacterium | reverse complement strand
GCCGCGCGCCCCAGCGGTGACCCGATCGCGGTCGGCCGCGAAGCCACCGGAGCCAGCCGCGCCGCCGAGCGAGGTGTCCGCGCCGAGCGCGCCTCCGGAACTCGACGAGCCCCTGCCCTCGCCACCGCGGGTCACGCGCGGGACGCCGCCGGCGGCGAGCCAGGCAGACGACCCTGGCGCGATCATCGAGTGGATGTTGCGAACGGCGCCGGCGCGGCGGTGAGGGTCGACGGCCCGCGCCCGGAACCCGACCAGGCTCAGGGGCGACGCTTCCTGGCGCGCCTGCTCCGGACACAGCCGGCGCTCTCCGACAGTGACGTCCGTCTCGGCGTCCGCCTGATCGCTGCCGTTCCGGTCGATCTCCACGGTGGAAGGGATCCGCCGGATCACCTTCTAACCCCCGCGACGGCCGCGCACCGACGCGCCTCGACGTACCGCGACCCCACGCCGGCCGCCCGGACCCGCCGTCCCGGCCGTCCCGGGAAGCCCGTTGACCTCGGGGCCGCCCGCCTGGTGGCCCTCGGCCTGATCGGCACCGCGGCGGCCGCCGGCCAGATCCGGCCTGCGGTGGCCGATCGCTGGACCGGACTCCTCGTGAACGGGGCCTCACGCTGTTCGTGCTCGCCGGGCTCGCCCGGGGCGAGCCCTTCACCGTCGAGTGGGCGCGCGAGACGGTGCCCGCGGCCTACTGGACGCAGCCCCTGTTCCTGCGCATCAACGCGGTGATCAGCCTCGCGTGGGGCGCCGCCTTCGCCGCGCTGACCCTCATGTCCCTGCCCGGGCGCCGCAGGACGTGGCGACGCCGCGCCCTCGCCGTGGCCGTCGTGGTGGCGGCGGGAGCGTTCACCGCGTGGTATCCCTCCCACGCGCGACCCGCGCCCTGACTGTGCGAAACTGAGGCCACGGAGGGCTAGCCTCAACTGGCAAGGCAGTGGACTTGAAATCCACCGGGCCGCGAGGCCCTTGGGGGTTCGAATCCCTCGCCCTCCGCCAACAGTCTGCATGGGTTAGACGATCCGCTGTCCTGACAGGTCGGGCTGTCTCGCCCGCCTCACTGGGTCCCCAACTGGCCCCAACTCGCCCGGCGGACTCGGCGGACTCGATGTCGTGGAACGCGGCCAGCCGCCGGCCCGCGTCCCGCAGCATAGCCTCGTCCACGATCGCGTACGGCGGTGGATGCTCTCGGTCTTGTGCCCAACCATCTCCAGCGTCCGCAGGCCTGAACCGCACGGGGAGGCCCCGCTCACGGCGCGGGAATATGCCGGCGACGAGGAGGGTTCTCGAAGTTGGATGGAAGGCGACGGACGCCGTTTCAGAGGCGGCCTGGTGCACCGACGGCACTTTCTGGCCGGGGTGGCAACCTCGGTGCTCGTCCCGGTGCGCCCCTCCCACGCAGCCTCCGCGCTGCCGCCGACCCCGCTGCCCCTGTTCGTGGGCGGCACCCTGGACCCCCGCGATCTCCAGGGTCGGGTCGCCGTCATCCGATTCCTGGCCTCGTGGTGACCCCACTGCCGACGGGAGGTTCCCGTCTTCGAGCAGGTCGCGGGCGAGTACCGGGCGAAGGCCGTCACGTTCGTCGGCGTGTTCGTCCAGGACACCGAGGCGAGGGCCCGTGAGTTCCTTCGCGCCTATCCCGTCACCTTCCCGGTGGGCCATGATTGGGATCTCGTCTGGGCGCGGGCCCTCGGTTTCCTGGGCATGCCGTACACGGTCGTGTTGTCCCCCCGGGGCACTATCGCTCGCCGCCTGCACGGCCCCGTGACCAGGGACGACCTGATCACGACCGTCGCGGCTCTCCTGTGAGGACGATCGCGTCCTGCGCACGGGCCCGACAATGAGCGGCGAGCTGGAGGTGCTGCGCGGGACGGCGTCGAATTCCTCGCCACGAGGTTCCAGCGAGATCGCAGCGAGGAGGCTTGCGCTTGCCGAGCGATGTCCATCCGAGCGCGCCTCCGGAGGGAGCGCCTTCTGTCGCTCGCCGCCGGCAACGCCGGCATTCGCGAGCCCCCGACAGCCAGGTGGACCGTGCGTGGCATGCCGCCATGCCTACTGTCTCTCCTCCCGCCCGTCAGCCCGGCGCAGCGCCAGACGGCGCGCGCGCCAGCGAGCCCGGAGGCGCCGCGGTCCCCGCGGGCGCACCTCCACGACGCCGGGCGCGGCCACCTCCCGCCCGGCGCGGATCCGGACGGACGGTGTCTTGGCCGCGGCCAGCACCTGGCTCGGATACACGCTCCGGTGACCGACCATCACGAAGCTGACGATACACGCGATCGCGGCCACCGGGCCGACATCGACCCCGAACATCTCGAGCGCCATGATGGAGGCCGACAGCGGCGTGTTCGCCGCCGCCGCGAGCATCGCCACCATCCCGATTGCGGCGAACGTGCCACGGTCGAAGCCCAGCAGATGGCCGAACGTGCTGCCCGCGGTCGCGCCGACGAAGAAGATCGGAGTGATGATGCCGCCGCTGCCCCCCACGCCGAGAGAGATCGCGGTGAAGAGGATCTTCCACGCGAAGGCGAGGGGCGGCACCCACGCGCCTCGGATCGAGGCCTCGATCGTGTCGAGGCCGAGCCCGAAGTAGCGTCCGGACGCAAGCCATCCGAGCGCGGCAAGGACGCCGCCCCCGCCGAGCGCCTTCACGGGCGCGGGCCCGGGCAGACGGTCCACCAGCGCATGCACGCGCCGGAGCGCCTCGATCAGCAGGAGCGCCACCAGACCGAAGACGATGCCAGCGAGGAGCGTCTTGAGGAAGATCCCCTCGCTGACGCGCGGGACGTCGTAAAGGGTGTCGTGGAAGTAACGGACGCCGAGTCGGCTGGAGACCTGATAGCCGACGATGCCCGCCACGAAGGACGGATAGAGAACATCGTAGACGATCGACCCGAGGAAGAGCACCTCGATGCCGAAGACCGCGCCGGCGATCGGCGTGCCGAAGACCGTGGCGAACCCGGCGCTGATCCCGCAGATGACGATCCGCCGCCGGTCGCGTGGCCTCAGGTGCAGGAGCGTGGCCACCGTGGAAGCCAGCGCCGCGCCGATCTGCGCGCACGGCCCTTCCTTGCCGACCGAGCCGCCGGCGCCGAGGGTGAGGACGGTCGCGACGAGCTTCACCGGGGCTACGACAGTCGCGATGCGACCCGCGCGACGGTGCACGGCCTCGATGACCTTCTCCGTGCCGTGCCCCTGGGCCTCGGGAGCGAGCCATCGCACGAGGGCGCTGGCCAGGAAGAATCCGACCGGCAACAGCAGGAGCGGCGCGGGCGCAGTCGCGACCAGGCGCAGCGTCCGCTCGAGCACCCAGAGGAACGCTGTCGTTGATACGCCCACGAGCCCACCGACGCCGGCCGCGAGCGCCGTCCACTTCACGAGGCTCGCGAGGAGCGTCACCTCCTCGAGAACCGCCATGGGGATGGGCCGGGGCTGCACAACAATATTCTATCTGCCCATCGACCAATATTCTATCTGCCCATCGACACTTTCTACTACACCCGGGCCGCCGCTGCTGGTGGGTCCCTGACGGGCCAGCGCCGCCAGGCGGTGGCCCGGGGATGACGGGGGCGCCAGGGGCGCTGCCAAAACTTTCTTCGCGGACAGAGCGAATACATTGCGGATGAGGACGGATGAGGAGCTGATGGCGAAGGTGGCCAAGGGCGACTGGGACGCCTTCGAGCTCCTCCTCGCCCGGATCGAGATGCCCCTGTTCGCGTTTCTCCACCGGCTCGGGGCACGCGCGGACATCGTTCAGGATCTCGCCCAGGAGGTCATGCTGCGGCTCTACGAGCACCGCCGCCGTTATGACCCCGAGCGCCCCTTCCGGCCCTGGCTCTTCGGGATCGCCGTGAACGTCTGGCAGGACTCACGGCGGCGCGGAGCCCGCGAGCACGGCGGCCTGGAGCGCCTCTGGCTGGCGGGCGAGGAGGAGGCGCCGGTGCCAGATCCCGACCAACGGGCCCAGGTGCTGGAGGACGCCGAGGCGGTGCGCCGCGCGGTCCAGGCGCTGCCGGAGGCCGAACGGGTGCCGCTGATCCTGCGGCACTACCACGGGCTCTCGTATGCGGAAATTCAAGAGGTCCTGCGGATCCCTCTGGGGTCGGTGAAGACCCGGATCCACGTGGCAGTCCAGAAAGTGCGCGCTGCCTGTCAGGCGATGTCCAGGCCGGCGTGAACGCCAGGACGGTGTGATGATGCCCGGATGTCGGGATGCCCGCGAACGGATGGTCGATCACGTGTACCGGGAGCTCCCGGCCGACGAGGCCGCGGACCTCGAGGGCCATCTCGCCACGTGTCATGGCTGTCGGGAGGAATGGGAACGGTTGCGTCGCGACCTGACGAGGCTGGACGCGTGGACGGCGCCGCTCCCACCCGGGGGCCTTCGGGACCGTGTCCTCGCCGATCTGGCGCGCCGGCGTGCCGAGGCGGCCGAGCGTCACCTGGTGGCCTTCCGCCCGGAGCGAGTGGGAGCGGCGACCCTGTCGGGTGCGGTGGCGGCCGGGATCTCGCTGCTGCTGGTGTCGGGCGCGGGGTCCGCGGCGCTCCCGCCGGTCGGGTTCGGCGTCGTGGGCGCCGTGTGGGCGACGTTCTACGCGGGCGCGCTCGTCCTGGCGGGATCCCGCCCGTTCGGCGCGGCGGCTCGGGCGGCCCTGACCGGCGCCGGGATCGCGATGATCCTGGCGGCGCCCCTGGCGATCCCGAGGGTCGTGGAGGTCTGTGCACGCCTTGTGCGGGGGGCGTCCGGCACCGTGGTGTTCGGGGTCGTGGTGATGGTCGTCGCTGTGGGATACACCGCGGGCCCGTTGCTCATCGGGGGGCTGGCCTTCGGGGGGGCCACGACCGGCCATCGGTTGGCCGAGGGAGCGAAGCGTTCTGCGCTCTACGCGTTGCTGGTCGCGCCCGCGGTGTACGTGCAGTGCCTGTCCCAGCCGCTCGACGTCACCGCCGTCTGGATGGCGGGGGCGATTCTCGGCGCGACGCTGGCCGGGCCACTGAGCCTCCGCCTGCGCGGAGGGTGGGCCGCGAGCCCCTCCTGAAGGCCGGGGCGCGCCAGCCGCCGTGGCGACCGCGGGGCACTCGCATCGGCGAGACCGGATCCCTGCGGGGCGCCTGCCGCATCGTGTCGCAGGTCGCGCGCCCGCACGGGTCGCGCGGGAAGCGCCCGAAGGTGCGCGGTCAAAGAACGGAGGGGAGGGGATTCTCATGAGACTCTTGAGGTGTCTCTCGCTCGGTGTCGTGCTCGTCGGGTCCGCGGCGCTCGCGCATGCTCAACCCGGCAATCGCATCGACAAGATCTCGACCGTCGCCTTCGGTCGCACGGTCCAGCAGCTCGAGACGGCGCTCAAGCGCAGAGGCGTGATGATCGTCGCGACCATCGATCACCAGAACATGATGCGGATGGTCGGCGTGACCATGAAGGGCTCAAAGACGATCGAGTTCGGGAAGCCTGACATGGGGAGAATGATCATTGCGCAGAATCCCGACTCCGGTCTCGAGATGCCCGGCAAGATCTACGTGTGGGAGCGGGGCGACGGCAAGACGGTCGTGAGCTACTACCGCGCCGCGCCGAACTTCGCCGCCTACGGCCGAGACAGCCTGAAGATGGCGGGCGAGATGATGGACAAGATGCTCGACGAGGTCATCGCCGAGGCGACGAAGTAGGGGCGGGCGATGCTGGTGACACCGGTCGACCTCGGCTTCCTGGCCGTCGGTCTGGCGGTGGTCGTGTGGGCACTCCGCCGCCGGTGGACGCTACCACCCGTGACCGCGGCGCCACCCGCCACGGGGGCCGAGCTGGCGCTCACGACACTCGCGCTGGTGCCGGCGGCCGTCGGCCCCAACATCCTTGTCGTGGCGCTGACGCCAGGGATGCCCGGCATGCCAGTGCTCGCCCGCTGGGTACTGATTCCATCGCTGGCGCTGCTCGTCGTGGTGTGGTTTTTTGCGCGGTCCCGCGGCGACGAGCGGCTGACGAACCGGATCTGGACCGGCTTCTGGGCTGGCGCGGCGGCCACCGCGGCGCTCGACACGTTCAGGCTCGCGAGCTTCCTCGGCGGCATGCTGCCCGGGAACATGCCGCGGATGTTCGGGGTTCTCATCCTGGACACGATGGCGACCGGACCGACGGCGGCGAGTGACATCGTCGGCGAGCTGTACCACTTCGTCGGCGCGGGCGCCGCGTTCGGCCTCGCGTACGCGCTGATCATGGGACGCACGCGCTGGTGGGGCGGTCTGGTCTGGGGATTGATCATCGAGGTGGGGATGATGACGACGCCCCCAATGGTGATCGCGATGGACACCGGGTACTTCGGCCTGAAACTCGGGCGCGGGCTGCTCAACGGCGTGGTTATCGGCAGCCTCATCCCACATATCGCGTACGGTATCGCCCTCGGGTTGCTGCTCGAGCGCTACGTCCGTCACGAGGGCACCATCATCGCGCTCGTTCAGGGCGTTCTCTCCCCGGCGGCGATGCGGAGGCAGCCGGTGGACGCCGGAGCCCGCGTCGATCGAGGGTGATTGGGGACGGTTGTCCCGGGGATCTACGGTGACCACCGCGTCGCCAAACCGTTGCCCCATGACTACCAGGTGCCCGGGCCGGTGAGCGCCGGGGTTGCGGAGTGGAGACAAACCTGCGCCCAATTCAGGGCGAATCCGAAGCCGGACCGGGTGTTTGGTGACGAGGCGTCTGTTGCAGGAGGCGCGGTGGGGAACCGGGTCGTCCGCGCCCTCGTCCCTCCGCTGAGCCTGCTCCTGAGCATGGCTTTGGCCGGGATCGCCCTGGAGCTGGCCGCCCCGAGCCGGCCTGCGGAGACTGTGGTCCGCGCCCCGACACCGATCGAGCCCGGAGCGTGCCGGGGACCGTGCCTCGTCCCGTAGAGTGCGGTAGCGGTGATGCCGGGGATGGAGCGGCAACGCGCGCGCGAGGCCGCGGCTCGGGCCCTCGTCCCACGCATCGCGATTGTAACGTCCCGGCCGCGGCGCCGTTTACCTGAGTGCGAGCGGACGATGCTCGAATTGCGCCGCAAGGGGGAGGCATGCGCAAGACCTGGCTCAGTGTGGGGTCTCTCGGTGGGGCATTCCTGGCCTCGGCGTGCTGAATCGGCCCGACCCTGGCCGTGACGCTGGGGATCGCGGGGTTCGGGGCGCTGGCGAGTTTGACGCCGTACCGGCCGTACTTTCTGGCCGTGGCCATCCTGGCGCTGGCCGCGTCGTACTGGACGACGTACCGGGCGAGGTGGCGACAGCTGCGACAGGGAGGGCTTCGGGGCTACCGTCCGCAGTTCCACGAGCTCGTGCTCTGGGTGACCACCGTGGCGGTGCTGCTGCTCGCGCTATTTCCGTACTATCACCCCTTCGTCGGGATGCTCTGAGGCCCGCGAAGCCGATCGGACAACAGGGAGGAGCCCGGAGGAGCCCGTGACGGATTTCGCCGCCGAGATCGAAGCCTTTCTCGCGAGCTTCTCGCCCGAGGAGACCACGGTGATGCGCCAGGCTTTCCTCGCGGTCCTGGAGGGCGCGCCGGCGACGGTGGCGGACCTCCGGGCCGCGAGCGGGTGCCCGGGTCCGATCGTCGAGGCGGCGGTGCGCCGGCTCCTCGAGCGGGGCACCCTCGTCATGGAAGACGGCCGGATCACCGGCTCGCGGGGGCTCTCGCTGACCGAGACGCCGCACCGTCTGGTGCTCGCCGGGCGCCCGCGCTACGCGTTCTGCGCCCTGGACGCGGTCGGGATCCCGGTCGCGCTCGGGGTCGACGCCACGGTCGACTCGCGCTGCCATCACTGCCATCGTCCCGTCCACCTGGAGATCCGGGGCGGGGCGGTGACCGAGGCGCCGCCCGGGCTGACCATCTGGGCCGTGGAGCGGGACCTGACCCGGTCTCTACGGGCGCACACCTGACCCCTGATCAACTTCTTCTGCTCGGTCGAGCACCTGGATGCATGGAAGACCAGGAGTCCGCGGCCGGGCCGCATGCTGACGATCGCCGAGGCAGCGGCCCTGGGCCCGCGCCTGTGGGCTCCGATGTGTGGGCCGGCGTGACGTGGTCAGGTACGGCGATCCTCGCGGGGATCCGACCGCTCGTCCCGCTGCCCGCGCTGGCGCTGCTGCGTGAGACGCGGCGCCTCCGCAAGGTCGCGCGGGCCGTGGGGGTGCTCTTCATCGACATCCAGGGCTGCACGCGTCTGTGCGAGGATCTGCCGCCGGCGGAGATGACGGTGGTCATCGAGCGCTACTTCTCGCGGTACCTCGACGCGGTCCGGGCGGCCGGGGGCGAGGTCACCGAGGTGCTGGGCGACGGGCTCCTGGCCCTGTTCGAGGCGCCGGCCGTCGACGTGGCCGCGCGGGCCGCCCTCCAGGCCGGGCGGGCGGTGCAGCGGGACACGTGCGCACTCAACGGCCGCCGCGGTGATCACGACCCGATCACCGTGAACATGGGCCTGAACGCGGGCGTGGCGCTGGTCGGCTTCACGCGCCTGCGCGCGCGGTCGGGCGAGCGGTGGGTGTACGGGGCACGGGGACCGGTCATGAACATCGCCGCCCGGCTCTGCGCGCTGGCGACCGACGGCCAGATCCTCGGCCCGCCGACCGTGGCCGAGTGCCTGCCGCCCGAATGCCCATGGCGCTCGCTGGGAGCGCGACTTCTCAAGAACGTGACCGGCCCCGTCGAGGTCGTGGAAATCTTGCCGGACGGCGCGCCGGCGGCGAGGAGGCGGACCGATGGCTGAACGTGTTCAGGTCACGCTCGACGTCCAGGGGATGACGTGCGACGGGTGCGCGGCGCACGTGGAGAAGGCCCTGCGCGGGGTGGCGGGCGTCGAGGAGGCGAAGGTCCCGAACTGGCGCGGGGGGCGGGCGACGGTGACGGCCGGCGCCGCCGTGGGTGACGAGGCCCTGGTCCAGGCCGTCGAGTCGGCCGGGTACCGCGCCCAGGTCCGCGAGCGGCGGGCGGTCCGCGAGGGCCAGCGCTTTCCCAGCCGAGGCGACACCTACGACCTCATGGTCGTGGGCGCCGGCTCGGCCGCCTTCGCGGCGGCGATCAAGGCCGCCGACCTTGGCGCCCGGGTCGCGCTGGTGGAGGCGGGCACGATCGGCGGCACCTGCGTGAACGTCGGCTGCGTGCCCTCGAAGACGCTCATCAAGGCGGCCGAGCTCTGCTACCGGTCCGCGTACCCGAAATTCGAGGGGCTCACCGCGTGCCCGCCCCCCTCCGACTGGCAGCGCGTCGTCCAGCAGAAGGACGAGCTGGTCGCCGCCCTCCGTCAGGGCAAGTACGTGGACGTGATGAAGGTTTACCCGGGCATCACGCTCATCCGGGGGCGGGCCCGCCTGACGGGCCGCGCGGCGCTGAGCGTGGACGGTGTCGCCTACCGCCCGGGCAAGATCCTGGTCGCCACCGGGTCGCGGCCCTGGGCCCCACCGATCCCGGGCCTGGCCGAGGCCGGCTTCCTCGACTCGACCGACGCGCTGAGCCTGCCGAGCCTGCCGGCATCGCTCCTCGTCCTCGGCGCCGGCGCCATCGGCCTGGAGCTCGGGCAGCTCTTCGCCCGGTTCGGCGTGCGGGTGATGATCCTCGAGGCCGGCCCGCACGTGGCGGGCGGCGAGGAGCCGGAGATCGGGCGCGCGCTCACCGCCTACCTCGCGCAGGAAAAGATCCGGGTCTGCACGAACGTCAGGATCGAGCGGGTCGAGCGCGGCGGCGGCGAGTACGCCGTGCACGCGGTCATCGACGGCCGGCCCGAGGTCTGCCGCGCCGAGCAGCTCCTCGTGGCCGCCGGACGGCGGCCCAACACGGCGGACCTGGGCCTCGCCGAGGCCGGGGTCGAGCTCGGCCCGCGGGGGGAGATCAAGGTGAACGAACACCTCCAGACGGCGAATCCGGACATCTACGCGGCCGGCGACTGCACCGGCGAGCCGATGCTCGTCTACGTGGCCGCGTCCGCGGGCGGCCTGGCCGCCGAGAACGCCCTGACCGGGGCCGGCCGCGTGTACGACCTCTCGGCGCTCCCGCACGTGATCTTCACCGACCCCCAGGTGGCGAGCGTGGGACTGACGGAGCGGGCCGCGAAGGCTGCCGGCAAGGCCGTCAGGACGGCCGTGCTCTCGCTCAAGGACGTGCCCCGGGCGCTGGCCGCGCGGGACACGCGGGGGCTGTTCAAGCTGGTGGCCGATCAGGAGACGGGCAAGCTGCTCGGCGCCCATCTCCTGGCCGACGAGGCGGGGGAGGTGATCCAGGCGGCGACCCTGGCGGTCAGGTTCGGGCTGCGTGTCCAGGACCTGATCGACACCTTCCACCCCTACCTCACGATGGCCGAGGGGCTGAAGCTCGCGGCCCTGAGCTTCGACAAGGACGTGGCGAAGCTTTCGTGCTGCGCCGCGTGACCGGGCCTGTCACGCGACCGCCCGGCCCTGTAACGGCGCTGGGGGCCGGCCGTTTCTCTCGTTGGGGGAACCTCTCCCGAGGGAGGTGTGCGTGGTGACTCCGCGAGCGTTCGTGGCGGCCGTGGCTGCAGTGCTCGGAGCCGGAGGAGTCCCGTCGGCGCGGGCCGAAGCCCTCCGGCAGGCGAAACTCAGCGTCGAGGGCATGTCCTGACCGACCTCCTGACCCCGGCGGGTCAGGCGGGCCCTGGAAGGGCTCCCGGGCGTCAAGACGGTGGAGGTGGATCTCTACGCCCGGTCGGCGACCGTGGTCTACGACGCCGACAGGGTCCAGATCCGGCAGCTGGTGGACGCGGTGAACGCCGCCGGCTTCCGGGCGTCCGTCGCTGACGGCGGTTCGGGCCGGCGGTCGCCGTAGGGAGGCTCCGGGCGGGACCGCCGTCACGGGCCGCGGGCCGGCGGTTGACGTAACGGGGGCGCCGGCGGCGCGTTTTCACCGACGAGAGCGATGGAGTGCGAGGTCGCGCGCGAGCTCTACGTGGAGGCCCTGGCGGCCCGACGCCCGGCGGCACCCGAGGTCGGGCGCCACGCTGCAGGATGCCAGGCGTGCCGGGCCGAGCTGGCGGGGCTGGACGCCGCGTGGGCGGCGATCG
>JBBIOF010000040.1:0-11038 GCA_037443505.1 Candidatus Rokuibacteriota bacterium | reverse complement strand
TAGACCTTCCTGACGTTGGTCGCCTGGAGACCCTTGGGGCCCCGGGTCACCTCGAACTCGACCACGTCGCCCTCGGCCAGCGTCTTGAAGCCGTTGGCCTGGATGGCGCTGTAGTGGACGAAGACGTCCTCCCCGCCCTCCTGCGTGATGAACCCGTACCCCTTGGCCTCGTTGAACCACTTGACTCGACCCTGTGCCATGCTTCCGTACCTCTCTTCGGGCTTCGACGCGCCCTCTAATGCTCCCACCGTGGCGGCGGGGTTGCCCTCCGACATGGAGGGCAAACAAAAACGCCGCGCGTACTGGATCTCGCGCGGCGTGTGTTCCTCAAGCGCTCCCGTTGGGCGAACAACCCGGTGTGAGCCAGAACCGATGCAAACTCTACATGCGACCTAGTGATCCCGTCAATCACTTTCTATGGGTCGGGTAACGGGCTGGGAGCCGTTCCTGGTCCCCAGCCAGCCGGGAATCGCCACCGAGAAGCGCCCCGCCGTCCCTCCCGCCACGACCACGTGCAACTCCTTGGGCGACGGGAACTTGGGCACGAGGGCGTCGGGCTCCGGGGGGGTGCGCCCGTAGCGCAGGTTGCTGCCCTCGCCGTGGTCGCCGTCGGGGAGCAGGTCCCGGTACGGCCGCCGGATCGTCGCGCAGAGGTGGGCGACCAGGTCGGCCTTGGACCAGCCGTCGTCGGCGAAGGTCCGGGCGTGCTCAGGCCCCACCACGAGCATCGTGTGGGAGTAGAGGGGGAAGTGCTTGCTGTTCCACAGTCCGGCCATCGACCAGCCCAGCGATCCGGCCAGCGCCCGGGCGGTGCGGCTCGCGTGGTCGGAGATCCCGTGGGGGCCCTCGCCGGCGAAGAGGGTGACGGTGCTCCGGTCGGCGGGAAAGCCGCGGTCGACGTGGTAGGGCGGCCACGGGCTCGCCTCCTCGTTCTCGGCGATGCAGTAGGTGTAGCGGCCGGGATGCCCGAAGGTGGACATGGAGGTCTCGCCGGGGCGCGCGCCGCCGATGTTGATCATGAGGAGGCGCAGCGCGCGGCCGATGGTGGCGTTGGCGCGGAAGCCGGGCCCGAAGACGCCGAAGGAGGCGTTGAGCCCGATGCGCGCGCGGACGGGGCCGTTCACCAGGACGAGCGGGGCCGAGAAGTGCGTGGAGGTCGCCACGCCGTGGAGGTTGAAGGCGGGATCGCACGCGCACTCGGCGGCGGCGATGACCACCGGCAGGTACTCCGGGCGGCAGCCGGCCATGACCGCGTTGATCGCCGCCTTCTCCACGGTGAGGCGCCCGTAGTTGGGCGGCATCTCGCCCAGCACCTCGTGCCGGTCGCGGCGCGTGCCGGCCAGCATGCGCTCGACCCGCTCGCGGGTGGGGGGCACCACGGGCAGCCCGTCGGTGACCCCGCGCTCGAACCAGACCTCGAACTCGTCCACGGTTGTCATGTCAGCGGCAGGAATGCTATACCTGATGGGCCTTTTCGCCAACCCGCTTCGCGAAAGAAGGAGCACGACATGCGTGGGATGCTGACCCTCCTCTCGGTCGCCCTGGCCGCGCTGGCGGGCGTCGCCCCGGCGGCCGCCCAGCAGTACAAGCCGGAGTTCAAGAACAGCCTGGTCGTCGGCCCCAGCGGACCCTGGGGCGAGTCCGCCATCCGGTTCGCCGACCTGCTCCGCGAGCGGACGCAGGGCCGGATCAACGTGAAGAACTACTTCGCCGGTCAGCTGTTCGCCGGCAAGCAGACCAACGAGTTCGCGCTCCTGAACCAGGGCGTGGCCGACTTCGCCTTCGGCTCCACCATCAACTGGTCCCCGCAGGTCAAGGAGCTGAACCTGTTCGCCATGCCGTTCATGTTCCCCTCCTACAAGGCGCTGGACGCCGTCCAGGAGGGCGAACCGGGGCAGAGGCTCTTCAAGCTCATCGAGGCCAAGGGCGTGATCCCGCTGGCATGGGCTGAGAACGGCTTCCGGGAGCTGACCAACAGCAAGCACCCGGTGCGCAAGCCGGAGGACCTCGCCGGGCTGAAGATCCGGGTGGTCGGCTCGCCGATCTTCATCGACACGTTCCGCGCGCTGGGCGCCAACCCGGTCAACATGAACTGGGGCGAGGCCCAGCAGGCGTTCCAGCAGGGGACCGTGGACGGCCAGGAGAACCCCGTGGTGAGCGTCATCACGCCGTTCAAGCTCTGGACGTCCCAGAAGTACATCACGCTGTGGAAGTACGCCATCGACCCCCTCATCATTGGCGTGTCCAGGATCACCTGGGAGAGCCTGACCCCGGCCGACCGGGAGATCGTGAAGAAGACGGCCGTCGAGGTGGCCGCCTGGCAGAAGGCGGGGGCCCGCAAGGGGCTCGACGGATCCACGGAGGCCGTGGAGAACCTCAGGAAGAACGGCATGGAGGTCGTCACGCTCACGCCGGCCGAGGTGGCGGCATTCAGGGAGAAGACCCGCCCGGTCTACGACAAGTGGACGGCCGAGGTGGGGCGCGACCTGGTGAAGGCGGCCGAGCAGATCATCGCCAAGACGAGATAGCGTGCGCCGCGTCACCGACCGCCTCGAGGAGGGGGCCTGCGTCCTCGTCTTCGCGGTCATGACCCTGGTGGCGTTCGTCAACGTCGTCACCAGGTACCTGATCCAGTACTCGCTGGCCTTCACCGAGGAGATCGTGGTGAGCCTGTTCGTCTGGCTCACCCTCCTCGGGACGGCCGTCGCGTTCCGCGAGGGCACGCACCTCGCCTTCACGTTCCTGGTGGACCGGGCGCCCCGGCCCGCGCGGTGGGCGGCACTGGGGCTGTCCACCGCCCTGAGCCTCGCGCTCTTCCTGGCCCTGATCTGGTTCGGCCTGCTGCAGATCCAGAATGAGCGGCTGCTCGGCACCACGTCCGAGGCGCTCGCCATCCCCCAGTGGTGGTACACGGCGGGGATCCCCGTCGTGGGGGTCCTCGTAGTGGCCCGGATCCTCCAGGGGGCGTGGCGGGCCGCGCGGCGGCTCGACCGATGACGGAGCCCGGTCTCCTCCTCTTCGGGCTCTTCTTCCTGCTGCTCTTCCTCGGGGTCCCCATCCTCACCGCCGTGGGGATCCCCGCCCTGGTCTTCCTCTGGACGTTCGGCCTCGGCATCCAGGTCACCGCCGCCAACGTCTACGCCAACATCGCCAAGTTTCCGCTGCTGGCGATCCCGTTCTTCATCCTGGCCGGCTTCGTCATGGAGCGGGCGGGGCTCTCCCGCGGCCTGGTGAACCTGCTGAACATGATCGTCGGGCCGGTCCGCGGGGGCCTCGCGCTGGTGGCGGTGGGCGGGTGCGTCTTCTTCGGCGCCATCTCGGGCACCGGGCCCGCCGACACCGCGGCCATCGGGACCGTGATGATCCCGGCCATGGTGCGCCGGGGCTACGCGGTGGGATTCGCGGCCGCGCTGGTGGCGGCGGCGGCGACCACCGACGTCCTGATCCCGCCCAGCGTGGCCTTCGTCGTCTACGGGGTGATCACCGAGACCTCGGTGTCGAGGCTCTTCGCGGCGGGCGTGGTCCCCGGCCTCCTGATGGGGCTCGCCCTGGTGGTCCCGGCCGTGGCCATCGCCCGGGGGCGGGGCTGGGGCGGGGAGTCCTGGGGGACGCCCCGCCAGATCGCCCGCGCCGCCTGGGACGCGAAGTGGGGGCTCATCGCCCCCGCCGTCATCCTGGGCGGCATCTACGGGGGCGTCTTCACGCCCACCGAGGCGGCCGTGGTGGCGGTGATGTACGGCCTGTTCGTGGGCATGGTGGTCTACCGGAGCCTCGGCTGGCGCGACCTCTACGCCATCTTCCTGGACGCGGCGGTCTCCACGGCGGTGGTCATGATCGTCGTCGCCTTCGCCGGGCTCTTCTCCTGGACGGGCTCGACCCTCGGCGTCATGGACCGCGCCGCGCAGGGGCTGCTGGGCCTCAGCGAGAACCCGTACGTGATCCTGCTCCTCCTCAACCTCATGCTGATCGTGGCGGGCATGCTGCTGGACGCCATCTCCGTCTACTACGTCTTCCTGCCGATCCTCCTGCCGCTCCTCAAGCGGTTCCAGTGGGACCCCGTCTGGTTCGGGGTGATGATGACCGTGAACCTCGCCATCGGCACGGTGACCCCCCCGGTGGCGGTGAACCTCTATGTCGCGTCCAACATCGCGCGGACGCCGATCGAGGAGGTCGCGCGGTGGGCCGTGCCCTTCGTCCTGGCGCTGGCGGCCGCCCTGCTCCTGGTGGTCTACGTCCCGGCCCTGAGCCTCTGGCTTCCCGACCTCCTGGGGGTACGCTGAGCGGTATACTGGGCGCGCTCATGGAGTACGTGGTGGCGGTGGCGGCAAGGTGACGACGGACGTCACCCCCGGTGCCATCGTGGACGGCCGCCGCGGCAAGGCTTGCGTGGTTCCGCCCCTCTCGTCGAGCCCCTCCCCCCGCCCCCGGCCGCGCCGAGCCCCGGTCCGTGGGATCGCCCGCCCGGCCCCGTCGGGGTGTGAACTACCGGAAAACCTTTCGCTTTTCAGCGGGGGCGGCCGGTCCTGGCTGCCCGCGGCGGCGTGGCGCAGGGCGTCTAAACGCCCGTCAATCCAGGGTTTTTACCGGGAGTGGCACGGACTGTGCTACTGTAGGCGCACCGCGTTCGGGCGCGTGGCTCTTACACTCACAGGGACGGAGTGCCGATGTTCTACAACCTGCTGGCCGGAATGTTCTCCAACGACCTGGCCGTCGACCTGGGCACCGCCAACACGCTGGTGTACGTGCGGGGCGAGGGGATCGTCCTGAACGAGCCCTCCATCGTCGCCATCCACCAGGCCGATCACTCGGTCCTGGCGGTGGGCCACGAGGCCAAGGCCATGCTCGGCCGCACGCCCGGCAACATCATCGCCATCCGCCCGCTCAAGGACGGCGTCATCGCCGACTTCGACGTGACGGAGAAGATGCTCCACTACTTCATCAACAAGGTGCACCGCCGGCGGACGCTGGTGCGGCCCCGCATCGTGGTCGGCGTGCCCTCCGGCATCACGCAGGTGGAGAAGCGCGCGGTGCGCGACTCCGCCATGCAGGCCGGCGCCCGCGAGGTGTACCTCATCGAGGAGCCGATGGCCGCGGCCATCGGCGCCGGGCTGCCCATCCAGGAGCCGGGCGGCAACATGATCGTGGACATCGGCGGCGGCACCACCGAGGTGGCCGTCATCTCCCTCTCCGGCATCGTCTACTCGAAGTCGGTGCGCATCGCCGGCGACGAGATGGACGAGGCGATCGTGCAGTACATCAAGAAGCACTACAACCTGCTGGTGGGCGAGCGGCGGGCCGAGGAGATCAAGATCAACCTGGGGTCGGCGTACCCCATGGGGGGCGAGCGCCGCACCATGGAGGTGAAGGGGCGCGATCTCATCGACGGCATCCCGAAGACCATCGTCATCACCGACGAGGAGATCCGCGAGGCGCTCCGGGAGCCGGTGATGACCATCGTGGAGACGGTCCGGACGTGCCTGGAGCGGACGCCGCCCGAACTGGCGGCGGACATCGTGGACAAGGGCATCGTGATCACCGGGGGCGGGGCCCTGCTCCGCGGCCTGGACCACCTGCTGCGGCAAGAGACCAACCTCCCCGTCACACCCGCCGAGGATCCGCTCTCCTGCGTCGCGCTCGGCACCGGGAAGGTGCTGGACGAGCTCGATCTCTTGAAGAAGGTGGCGATCCCGGCCTAGGCCGCGCCGTCCGTCCGGGAGGTTCGAGGTGAGGATTCGCCGGCTCGCTCTGCTGGGGGCGACGCTGGCGGTCTGCCTCCTGCTCCTCACGCTCCAGACCCGCGGGCGCGCCCCCGACGCCGCCGACGTGGTCGCGCTGGTGACCACCCCGGTCCAGAAGGCGATGGCGGCGGTGCAGCGGGGCGCCTTCGGCGTGTGGTCCACGTACGTCGAGTGGAAGAACGTCCACGCGGAGAACCGGCGCCTCCGGGAGGAGAACCGGCGGCTCAAGGTGGAGGCCCTGGCCGTCACGGAGACCAGCGAGGAGAACCAGCGCCTCCGCCGGCTCCTCGCGCTCCGGTCGCGCCTGCCGCTGGAGACCACGGCGGGCGAGGTGATCGCCCGGGAGTGGGGCGGCTGGGTGCGGTCGCTGACGATCAACAAGGGCCAGGGGGACGACGTGCAGAAGCTGGCGGCCGTGATCTCGCCGGACGGCCTCATCGGCCGGGTAGTCGACGTGCGGCCGGGCGCC
This sequence comes from Candidatus Rokuibacteriota bacterium, assembly GCA_037443505.1. Lineage (GTDB taxonomy): Bacteria > Methylomirabilota > Methylomirabilia > Rokubacteriales > CSP1-6 > JBBIOF01. The sequence continues at coordinate 4,831 of JBBIOF010000040.1, read as the reverse complement.
TCCGTGGTCCAGGTCCTGAACGACCCCGCCTCCACCGTGGGCGCCCACGCCCTCAGGACCCGGGCTCCCGGGGTGGTGGAGGGCGACGCCCGCGGCTCCCTGCGGTTCAAGTTCATGGCCCGGGACGGCGCCGGCCTCCAGGTGGGTGACCTGGTGGTGACGTCGGGGCTGGGCGGCGTCTTCCCGCGCGGCATTCCCATCGGCCGGGTTCGGGCCATCGAGGACCGCGGGTCGGCCCTGTTCCACTACGCCGTCCTGGAGCCGGCCGTGGACCTCGCCCGGGTGTACGAGGTGCTGCTGGTGACCGGGGACCGCCGCAAGGACGTCACCGCCTACTTCCCCGCCGGGGGCTAGGAGGCCATGCGCGCCCTGCTCGCGCTGACGGTCTTCGGCGGGGGCGTCGCCCACGCCACGCTGGCCCCGGCGCTCCGTATCGGCAACGTCGCGCCGGACATCCCGCTCATCGTCGTGACCCTGCTGGCGCTCCGCCGGGGCCCCGAGTTCGGCTGCCTGGCGGGCTTCGCGGCCGGCCTGATCCAGGACGCCGCCGGCGGCGGCCTGGTGGGCGTCCAGGCCTTCACGAAGGCGCTGGTCGGCTTCTCGCTCGGGCTCGCGGGGGGACGGCTCCGGGTGACCCAGCCGCTGGTCCAGGTGCCGGGCCTGGTGGTGCTGAGCGTGCTGGAGGGTGTCGTCCGCTTCGCGCTGCTCAAGCTCTTCCACTTCCCGGCGGCGTTCGGCGACCTGATGCTGTACGTGGTCCTGCCGCAGGCGCTCTACAACGGCTTCCTGGGCGCCGCGCTGGTCCTGGCGCTGGCGTGGGCCGAGGCCCAGCGGGGACGGCTCCCGTGAGGGGCGGCTGGGGGCGGGAGGACCGCGACGCGGGCCGGCGGCGGGTCACGGCGATCGCCACCGCGGTGGTGGTGGGCTTCGCCCTGATCATCGGGCAGCTCTGGTACCTGCAGGTCCTCGAGGGCGACCACTTCCTCGACGCGTCCGACAAGAACCGGATCCGGGTCCGCCCCATCGCCGCCCCGCGCGGCATCCTGTACGACCGCCACGGGGTCCCGCTCGTGGACAACCGCCCCGCGTTCACCCTGTCGCTGATCCCCCGGGAGCTGCCCCGGGACGCGGGGGCACGGGACGTGGTCCTGGGCCGGCTGGCCGCCCTGCTCCAGATCCCCTACCAGGAGCTGGCCGACGCGGTCGCCCGCGTCTCGCCCGACTCCTTCTTGCCGGTGCGGGTCCGGCGCGGGCTCTCCCTGGAGGACATGGCCAAGGTCGAGGAGTGGAAGCTGGAGCTGCCCGGCGTCATCGTCGAGGTCGAGCCCCAGCGGACCTACCCGTCCAGCCGCTTCGCCGCCCACCTCCTGGGTTACGTGCGGGAGGCGAGCGACGAGCAGCTCAAGCAGGGGCGCTACCGCCGCGGCGACATGGTGGGGCAGAGCGGGCTGGAGCGGCTCCTGGACGAGTTCCTGCGGGGCCGGGACGGCGGCCAGCAGATCGAGGTGGACGCGCTGGGCCGGCCCGTGCGGGTGGTGCAGCAGACCGAGCCGCACCCGGGGGCCGAGGTGGTGACCACCATCGACCGCCGCATCCAGGAGGCGGCCGAGCACGCCATGGAAGGCCGGGCGGGGGCGGTGGTGGTGATGGATCCCAGGAACGGCGACGTGCTGGCGATGGTCTCCACCCCCGCGTTCGAGATCGACCTGTTCACCGGGACCATCGACCGCCAGGCGTGGCTGCGCGTCGTCCAGGACCCGGACCACCCACTCCTCAACCGGACCATCCAGACGCAGTACGCGCCAGGATCCGTCTTCAAGATCGTGGTGGCAGCGGCCGGGCTCCAGGAGGGCACGCTGACGCCGGCCGACCGCGTGAACTGCACCGGCAAGTTCCAGCTGGGCGCCTGGACGTTCGACGACTGGAAGGAGGGAGGCCACGGCACCGTGGACCTCCGGCGCGCCATCGCCGAGTCCTGCAACGTCTTCTTCTACCAGGCAGGGCTCAAGATCGGGGGCGACGCCATCGCCCGCTACGCGCGGGCCTTCGGCTTCGGGCAGCCGACCGGCATCGAGCTCGGGACGGAGCGCGTCGGCCTGATTCCCGGCCCCCGGATGCGGCGGCGGCGGGCCACCTGGCAGGCGGGCGACGTGGTGAACATGTCCATCGGCCAGGGGCAGGTGCTGGTGACCCCCATGCAGGTGGCCAAGTTCATGGCGGCGATCGCCAACGGCGGGGTGCTGTGGCGGCCGCGCCTGGTCCAGCGGATCGAGCGGCCCGACCACGGCGTGGTCTGGAGCGACGCCGGCAAGGTGACGGGGTACGTGGAGCTGTCGCCGGCGGTGTGGGCGTTCCTCCGGCACGCCCTGTGGTCGGTGGTGAACGACGGGGGAACGGGCGGCGGCGCGCGCATCCCGGGCCTCGACATCGCGGGCAAGACGGGCACGGCCCAGACCGTCGCCAACTCCAGGGCCGAGAAGGGGCAGGACCACGCCTGGTTCGCGGCGTTCGCGCCGGCGCGGGACCCGGAGGTGGTGGTCGTCGTGCTGGTGGAGCGGGGAGGCAAGGGCGGCCAGGTGGCGGCGCCCATCGCGAGGAAGATCCTCAACGCGATCTTCTTCGAGAAGGTGGCCGCGGCGGAGACGCGCGGGTGATCGGCATCGATCGCCGGCTCCTGCAGAACGTCGACTGGCCGATCCTGGGGGGCGCGCTCGGGCTCACGGTCCTGAGCGCCGCCACCCTGTCGAGCCTCACCGTGGGCCGGGCGGGAGGCAGCGTGGTCCTCCGCCAGCTCGCGTGGGCGGGGATCGGGCTGCTGGCCCTGCTGGTGGTCGCCAGCGTGGACTACCGGCGGCTCGTCCAGGCGGGCCCGGCGCTGTACCTCGCGGGGCTCGGGGCCCTGGTCGCCCTGTTCGCCCTGGGGCGCACCGTGTCGGGCGCGCGCCGCTGGATCGTCCTGGGGCCGGTGTCGGTCCAGCCCGCAGAGTTCTTCAAGCTCTGCTTCCTGCTCGCGGTGGTCTGGCTGCTCGCGTCGCGGTGGGCGCAGCCCCTGAGCGGGAGCGTCCTCGGCCTGCTGCTGGCGATCCTGGCCGTGCCGTTCGTGCTGATCGTCAAGCAGCCCGACCTGGGGACCGCGCTGCTGCTCATCCCCCTGCTGCTGGCCCTCCTGGTGGGCGCGGGCATCCGGCTGCGCCTGCTGGGCGGCATCGCGGCCACCGGCCTCGCGGCCCTGCCGCTGGCGTGGCTCGTGCTGAAGGACTACCAGCGGGAACGAATCATGGTGTACCTGGATCCGTTCCGCGACCCGCTGGGGAGCGCGTACAACGTGATCCAGGCCAAGATTGCCATCGGATCGGGGCAGCTCCTGGGCAAGGGCATCAGCGGCGCCACGCAGAGCCGGCTGGCCTTCCTCCCGGAGCGCCACACGGACTTCGTTTTCGCCGTATTCGCCGAGATGTGGGGCTTCGTCGGCTGCCTGGTGCTGCTCGGGTGCTACGGGCTGATCCTGCTGCGCGGCTTCGACATCGCCGCCACCGCGCGCGACCGGGTGGGCCGCCTGGTGGCGCTGGGGGCGACGTCGCTGCTCGCGGCCCAGGTCCTCATCAACGTGGGGATGGTCACCGGACTGCTGCCCGTGGTGGGGATCCCGCTGCCGCTCATGAGCTACGGCGGCTCCTCGACGCTCGTGTCCATGATGGTCCTCGGGCTCCTGCTCTCGGTGCGGATGCGGCAGTTCCAATGAGGCCCGGCGCGCGCGCGGTGGTCCACGCGGCGGCCGGCCGGGCCGGTGAGGTGCTGCCGTGGGCAAGCGGATCGTGGTCAATGTCGGGATCACCGAGACGCGGGTGGCCGTGCAGGAGGGCAACCTCCTCGCGGAGCTGTACCTGGAGCGGCACGCGCGCCGCTCCATCGTCGGGAGCGTCTACAAGGGCGTCGTGACGAACGTGCTGCCTGGCATGCAGGCGGCGTTCGTCGACATCGGGCTGAAGAAGGACGCCTTCCTCTACGCCGGCGACTACACCGCCAACGTGGGCGACCTGGCCCGCGACGCCGTGGACGCGCCCGAGGACGAGCCGGACACCCCCGACGTCGACCTGGAGGAGGCAGAGCCGCGCCGGGAGGCCCGCGCCCCCATCGAGGAGCTGCTCCGCAAGGGGCAGGAGGTCCTGGTCCAGGTGTCCAAGGAGTCCCTGGGCACCAAGGGCGCGCGCATCACCTCCTTCATCTCCCTGCCCGGCCGGTACCTGGTCTACATGCCGCAGGCCCGCCACGTCGGCGTGTCCCGCCGCATCCGCGACGAGCGGGAGCGGGACCGGCTGCGGACGCTGATCCGGTCCCTGGACCCCCCCGCCGGCGGCTACATCGTGCGCACCAACGCCGAGGGGCGGGGCGAGGCCGAGTTCGCCGCCGACCTGGAGTTCCTGGGCCGGCTGTGGTCCCAGGTGCAGGAGCGCTACGAGCGGAGCGCCGCCCCGGCCGTGCTCCACGAGGAGATGGACCTGACGTTCCGGGTGGTGCGCGACCTGCTGTCGCCGGAGGTGGACGAGTTCCTGGTGGACGACCAGGACGTCCACGCCCGGTGCCTGGGCTACGTCCGCGACCTGGTCCCGGCCCTGGCCGACCGGGTGAAGCGCTACGAGGGCCGGACGCCGATCTTCGAGCACTACGGCATCGAGAAGGACATCGAGAAGGCGCTGCGGCGGCGGGTGTGGCTCCGCTCGGGCGGCTACATCGTGATCGACCACACGGAGGCGCTCGTCTCCATCGACGTCAACACCGGCAAGTACGTGGGCAAGCGCGACTTCGAGCAGACGGTGCTGAAGATCAACCT
>JBBIOF010000039.1:0-11091 GCA_037443505.1 Candidatus Rokuibacteriota bacterium | reverse complement strand
CGGCCCGGGCGGCGATCGCCGAGGCGGACCGGCGCAGCGAGCGGGCCGTCCGCGCGGTGCTGGAGGGCCTCCACGCCGAGATGGCGGCGCTGGCGAGGGGGGCCCGGGCCGTGCACGCGTACCTGGGCCCCGAGCCCGTGGCGCCGGGATGGATCGATCGCCGTGATTGAGGGCCAGGCCCGGGACCTCGAGCTGCTCTCCGGGTGGCTCTCCCAGACGGCCGAGAACGAGCGTCTGGCCGCGAGGTTCCGGGCGCTCGCGGAGACGGTGACGGCCGGGGTGGCGATCATGACCCGCGACCGCCTCCTCTATGCCAATCCGCAGGTCGCCCGGCTCACCGGCCGACCCCCGGAGCGCCTGCCCGGCACGCCGCTGTCGTCCCTGTTCCCCGATCCCGCCGTGCGGGCCAGGGTGCGGGCGGCCGTGCGCCGGGCCTGGAGCGGCAGTGCCGAGGACCTCGGGGTGGTCCCGGTGGCACGGGACGACGGCACGGCGCGCCACGTGGCGGTCTCCCTGCGGCCACTCCCCGGCGAGCTCGAGCCCACCCTGCTCGTCGTCATGGACGACGGCGCCGGGGCGTCCCAGCCCGCCCCGCGCCCCGAGGCCGACACGCTGCGCGCCTTCGGCCTCTACCTGGCCGGCCTCGCGAACGACCTCCGGGGGCCGCTGACCGCCTTCCTGGGGCACCTCACGCTGCTCGCCAGGCGGACGGACCTCCCCGAGGACCTCCGGGAGGCCTTCGAGCTGTACCGCCAGGTGACGGCGGAGACGCTGGCGCGCTTCGGCCGGGCGATGGAGTGGGGGCGGCGGGTCCCGCTGGTCGAGCGCGTCGACCTCCGTCGGGTGATCGATGCGGCGGTGGCCACCTTCGAGACCGAGGTGTCGGCCGACGACGTCCACCTCACGCTCGAGGTGGACCAGGTGCCCCCGGTCGCCGGCAACGCCGACCAGCTCCAGCTGGCGCTCGAGCACGTGCTCCGCAACGCCTGCGAGGCCCTGGCGGGCCGGGGCGGGACCGTCCGCGTTCGGCTCCGGGCCGAGGGCCGGCAGGTGATCGTGGCCGTGGCCGACGACGGCCCCGGGGTTCCCGATTCGCTGCTGCCCCACGTCTTCGACCCGTTCTCGTCCACGAAGAGCATCACCACCGGCGGCGGCCTCGGGCTGGCCATCGTGAAGGACATCGTCGACCGCCACCAGGGCCGGGTGGCCATCGAGTCCTCCGCCGCCGGCACCACCGTCACCTTCGTCTTCGACGCGGCCGACGAGACGGGGCCAGGCGCCCGGCGCTCCGCCCGCCGACGCGTGCTGCTGGTGGAGGACAACCTGGCCGTCCAGGAGACCTACCGGCTGCTGCTCGAGAAGGCGGGCTGGGAGGTCCTCACCGCTCTCGACGCCGATCAGGCCCTCCTGGTCGTCACGCGCGACGCGGTGGACGCCCTGGTCGTGGACGTGCAGATGTCGGGACGCGACGGGCTCGCGCTGGTGGAGGCCCTGGCCACCTGGCACCCGCACCTGCTGCCGCGGGTGGCGCTCCACACGGCCTACGCCTACGAGGATCGGGTGCGCGCGGTGGCGGAGCGCTACCGGATCGCGCTGCTGGAGAAGCCCTGCCCGTTCGAGCGGCTGCTGGCGACGATCACCCGCCTGGCGGCCGTCACTCGCCCGGCCTGACCGCCGGGTCGGGCGCGCCGGGGAACCCGGGCGGGGCGGTCGCCTGGCCGTCCCGGGCGCGCTTGAGCTGCTAGATCACCGCGCCGTCCACCGAGACCACGTCGCCCTGCATCACCCGCATCAGCCAGCGCTGGCCGCAGGTGCAGTCGAACACGACGGTGGACTGGAGCGAGCCCACCTTTCCCCCCGACAGGAGGTGGATCCGGTGGAGCCGCAGTCCGTGGGTGGAGGCGCAGTCCCGGAACCGCGCGTGGGGCTGGATCTCGGCGGCGATCTTCACCATCAGGCGTACACCAGCTCCTGCTGCTGCGGCGCGCAGCGGTTGCCGCAGAAGCGCACCGCGGAGCGAGGGCTCGCGAAGGGTTCACCGCACCCGGCGCAGGGCCGCATCCACCAGCCACGGGGGCCCACCTCGTTCCGCAGGAACACGAAGATGCTGAGCGGATGGACGTCCCGCATGACCCGGCACAGCGCGTAGAAGTCCAGGCCGTGCCCGTTGTTGTAGAGGGTGGTGACGTCGGCCTGCTGGGTCTGGGTCAGTAGGCGGTAGCGGGGCGCGTCCGGGTCCTGCCAGACGGGGACGCCCAGCCGGGTCAGCCGCGCCAGCACCGTGAGCACGCGCTTGCGGTCGCACCCGAGGATGGTGGCCATGTCGTTGACGGAGCAGCTCCGCCTGAGGAAGATCACGGCCGCGATGAACGCGGGATCGACCTTCATGGCGACGGAGCGGCGCTGCGGAGCGGAAGCGGTCATGCGGGTGCCTCCCCCTGGACGGTCGTGAGGCCGAGGATCTCGGCCAGGAGCGACTGGTAGCGGAGGATGGACTCCTCGCGCTGCAGGGCCGGGGCGCCGCCTTCGAGCGCGCCGGCGATCCGCGGCCAGTCCGGCGAGGCCACGGGCGGCAGCGCCGCGGCCATCAGGTCGAGCACCCCTCCGGGCAGGTCGAACTCCCCCGCCGGCACCCCCTCACCGGCTGCGGGGAACTCGATCGCGGTCTCGCCCCGGGCCGCCGCCGCCAGCAGCCCCAGCACCGCGCGGTTCAGCGCGGTGGTTCGGTGCATCACGCGCGCGGCGGCGTCCTCCCAGAGCCACTGCCGGCCGTCGACCCCGTAGGTGTAGCGCACCAGCGAGGCCGACGCCTCGGGCGCCGCGCGGCGGGCCTGAGTCACGAATGCGGACTGCAGCTCCCGGTACCGCGCCCGCGCGGCTGCCCGCGCCCCCTTGAGCGCCTGCTCCGGCTTCCGCCAGGCGCCCGACACGCGGAGCCGCTTCGGCATGAGCACGGCCAGCGGCCGGGGCGACGTGAGCAGCGAGTGCAGGGGGACGTGGATGCCGCCGTTGACGTGACCGAGCAGGCCGGAGAGCGCCTCGACGCCCTGCCCGTACAGGAAGCTGACGACCGTCGCAGCCGCCGCCCGCGAGGGCAGTCGGAGCAGCTCGTCCACGAACGCGACGACCGACGCGTTCACGGCGACGACGCCGGGGTGGAGCGCCGCGTCTCGTGCTGCTCTCTGGTCCGTGCTCGGAGCCTTGCGCACCGGCCGGACCGATCAGCAAGAGGTGTTCCAGAGTCTATTTACTTGATTTGTCGGAACTCTTCGGGAAGGCGGGAGGCCGGCGCCGGCAACCCTTACCAGGTAGGCTCGGGAAAATTTCCCGCCGCGGATCTGACGGATTCCACCAATTACCGGCCGGCGAGCACCGCGTCCCTGGCGCCGTCAGGCGCCGGGGGAAGCGCGTCCAGCACCGCCAGCGGGATCGTCACGTGCGTAAGACAGCGGTAGCAGTAGAAATCCGCCTCGAGCAGGGCGCGAACTCCCTGGAGGGTCAGGGGCTGTCCGCACCGGGTGTGGCAGACAGTGTCGTCCGACCGCCGGAAGACGGCCACGACCCGCGGCAGGGGCTCGGCATCTCGGGCGACAGGCGCGTGACCGCGGGGTCGGCGGGACTGGCGCTTCGCTCGGCCGGTCGGGGCGCAGGTCGTCATGGGCTATCCTCCTTGCCGGTTGCCGGTAAGCAAGAAGGGTTCCAGATATCCCGTGCTGCTCTTTCGCGGACTTGCGCCCCTTCGCACCCAACCCTCGCGGGGCAAATCGTGCCGCAGGTGGGACGAATGCCCCCCGGATGTGCGCTGCGATGCCCCCTGGAGCCGGTCAGGCCGCCTCCGGCCGGGTCTTCCGGCGAGGCTTCTCCTCCCCCGCCAGCTCCCGCTTTCGGGCCTCGAGCTCCCGGCCCAGGCGGGCCAGCTCGTCGGGGCCGAGCCGTCGGGCGACCTCGAACAGCTCCCCCTCTTCCTCCTCGACGTGGTCCTGGATCGCCTGCTTCAGCTCCTTCACGCGGTCGGCCACCTCGGTTCCGGACATCTCCATCCCGCGGATCCCGGCCAGCATCTCCCTGGCGTCCCCGTGCTCGGCGGGCGCGTGTTCCACGAGCTCGGCCCCGCCCTCCACACCCCGCGCCGCGGGATAGAAGATCTCCTCCTCGATGCGGGCGTGCACCTCGATCTCCCCGGCCAGGCGGTCGATGAGCTCCTGCCGCTTCTTCACCGCCCGGGCGGTCGTCCGGCCGAAGGCGGTGAAGAGCTTCTTGACGGCGGCGTGGTCCTTCTTGAGAAGCTCGGTTGCATCCATCGCTCGGCCCCCCTTCCTGTCCGCACGGCTCGCGCTCCGATGGCGCGCTCCCGGTGAGGAGCAAGGGCGGTGCCAGCAGCTGCGGGTGCCGGTCAGTGGTGGCAGGCGATGCAGTCGAGCGGAGCCTGCGCTCCCCTGGTGCGGTTCTGCTCCCGGTGGCAGTCCACGCACCAGCCCATGCTGAGAGGCGGGGCCGCGACCCGGAAACCGACCAGGTTCAGCACGTCGTTGACCAGGTTGGAACCCGTGTCCGCGCCGACCACGCGCATGCGCTGCACCGGACCGTGGCAGGTCTGGCAGGCGACGCCCGCGCGGACGTGGGCCTTGTGGGGAAACACGGTGAACTCCGGAACCTTGAAGACACGGACCCACGGGATCGCCTCGCCCCGCCGCCAGTAGTCGTGCAGCTTGCCGATCTCGGGATTGTCCTGGGCGCCGATGATCTTGTGGCATCCCATGCAGCGCTCCACGGAAGGCAGCCCGGCGTGCGATGAGCGGCGGGCGTCGGCGTGGCAGTACTGGCAGGGGATCTGGAACGAGCCCGCGTGGATCAGGTGGCTGAAGAAGATGGGCTGGCGGGGTGCGGTCGGCACGGTGACCACCGGGAGCGCCTGCTCGGGCCGGAAGGGAGGCCGCGCCAGCGACCTCACGTAGGCTACCACGTCGACGACCTGCTCCGGGCTCAGGTGGCCCCGGAACGCCGGCATTCCCGGAGAGAGGCCCTCGGCGGGTCCCCCGTTGAGGATGACGTTGGCGAGGAACTCGTCGGGGAGAGGGTTCATCAGGCGCCCGTCGGTGAGGTCTGACGGCTTGGTGGCGAAGGCGGCGGCGGAGGCCCCGTCACCCCGGCCGGTCTCCCCGTGGCACGGCGCGCAGCTCCTCGCGTACAGGGCGCGCCCGGCCTCGACGTCGCCCGCCGGCGGCGCCGCCGGACTCCGGGAAAGGAGGAACCCCGCGAGCGCCAGCCCCAGGACGCAGCAGGCGCCCGTGATCCATCGAGCCATAGGCCGCTGCCGAGGCGGGGCCGGGAGGCCCCGGGGACCGCTCCGTTGCCGATGACCGGCGGGGTGCCCGCCGGCCGGAAGACTACTCCTTGATCTGCTGCTCCCGACGCTTCAGGTAGAAGTGCCGGACGGAGCTGTAGAGGTCGATGGTCGTCTCCTCGACCCCCTGGAAGAGATCGTAGTTCAGGGCCCGCTCGTTGAGCGTGTCGCCCGCCTTCATGCCGAGCCGGTCCCAGAAGAAGGGCAGCACGTACCCGAGCGGGTCGAGAAACGTGTCCACGCCGCGGCCGATGCCGTCCCGGACGGTCATCGGCTCCAGGAATGGGAGCACCAGGTAGGGCCCCGGACCGGCGCCCCACACGCCGAGCGTCTGCCCGAAGTCCTCCTTGCTCGGCCTGATGCCCCAGTAATCCTTGGCGGGATCGAAGAGCCCCCCGATACCCGCCGTGCTGTTGATGAGGAATCTCGCCACCTCGCGGCCCGCCCCCGCGAGCTTGCCCTGGAGCAGGCTGTTGACGAAGCGCGGGACCCAGCGGATGTTGTCGAAGCCGTTGGCGACGAGGAGCTGGAACGGCTCCGGCATGACCGCCCGGTAGACCCTGGCGGCCGGCTTCAGGACGTACCGGTCGAGCCGGTAGTTGAACTCGAACATCTTCTCGTTGAAGGGCTCCCAGGGGTCGTACTGCTCGTCGAGGTCCCCGGACCGGGTCCGGTCGGGGGTGTCCGTCGCCTGGGCAAGGGCCTGCTCGTCGGCCGCGTCGTCCTCCCCCGCGGCCGCCGTGCGCTCCACTGCGGCCGCCGCAGGCTCCGCCAGGGCCGCGGGAACGGTCTCGGGGGTGGTGGCAGGGGGCTGGTCGGCCGACTCTGGCGCCGGGGCCGGAGCGGCGGGGGAAGAGTCCGCACCGGCCGCGCCCATGGCGACCGGCGGGGTGTCGACGTCAGTCCTGAGTGCCGGGGAGAGGGTTCCGCATCCCGTGACGGCGAGACCGAGGATCGCCCATACCAGGAACCCCGTGCATCCCCCTCCGATGCTCGCCATGACGCGACGCAAAGCGAACCCTCCTGAGACCCACGGCGTCATACCTCGGTACTCGACAGAATATATACGAAACCGAACCGTTCATCGACTGGAAAACCGGGACAGCCTGTCCAGACTGGTCCAGCACGCAGTCCGGATTGTGCTCCGGCCCGGGATGCCGTAACGTGATGCTGCACGAATTGGACCGGCGAGGGAACGCGTGAGCAGAAGCAAGCCACGGGAATTCTGGTGCGACGTCGTCTCGGAGCGAGTGCTCATCCGGCTGCGGCGCTCGGGCATCTTCGGCCGGCCGGGCGGCTACTTCGTGCAGTGCAACCAGGCTGACTGCCAGTACGTGGACGAGAACAAGCCGCCCTGCCCGCTGCACATCGGCATGTTCGCGGACGAGATCAGGGAGGCCGAGGCGGCCCGGGCCGCGCGCCGCGAGCAGGGCGGGTAGCGGCGAGCAGGGTTCTCTCACTTTCTGGTGGCGTCGTACACGGCGCCGGCGGCCGCGCCGACCCCGGTGCCGATCAGGGCCCCCTTGCCGGCACCGTAGCCCGTCCCGGCTCCGATGGCGGCTCCGGCACCCGCGCCGACCGCCGCGCCCGTGAGCGTCCCGCAGGCCGCCGTCAGCGTCGCGGCCAGGGCCAGCGCGGCCGCCAGACCCATCCTTCGCTCCGTGCCCGCCGTCTTCATCCCGGTCCTCCCTGCGACCCGCCGGAGCGGACCGCGTCCGGCTGTTTGACGTCTCCGGGACCCGTTCCATTCGGTCCCGGCGCCGTCAGCGGGCGGCCGGGGGACGGAGGACGACGGTCGTCAGTGGGTCGAGGTACGCGCGCGCCACGCGGAGCACGTCGTCCGCGGTGACCGCCGCGATCGCGCGCCGGTAGCGCTCGGGGAAGTCGCCGCCGACGCCCTCGATCTCGTAGAACGACAGGTACCACGCCTGGCGCGCGTTGGTACGCCGGTCCATGGCGTAGTTGCCGAGGAGGAAGCCCCGGGCGCGCGCCAGCTCCTCGGCGCCGACCGGCTCGCGGCGGATGCGGTCCACCTCGCGGAGGAGCGCCGCCTCGGCGGCGGCCGCGCTGTCCGGCGCCGTCCCCAGGTACAGGACGAGCGCCCCCGGCTCCTTCACGGGGTCGTAGTGGGCGCTGGCGGTGTAGGCCAGGGCCTGCCGGTCGCGCAGCTCGGCGAAGAGGCGCCCGGCCATCCCGCCTCCCAGCACGGTGGCCAGCACCTTCACCGCCGCGTGATCCGGGTGGTCGAGCGGCGGCGCCAGGGCGCCGACCACGATCTGCGCCTGCTGGGCGGGCTGCTCGATCACCACGCGGCGCGCCCCCGCCACCGGCGGCGGGTTGCCCGGCCGCGCGATCTCCCCGCCCCGAGGGAGCCCGCCGAAGAGCCGGCGCGCCTCCCCCAGGACCTCGTCGGCCCGCACCTGCCCGCTCACGGCGAGCACCATGCGCTCGGGCCGGTAGAAGGCGCGGTAGTGAGCCACCAGGGCCGCGTGGTCGATGCGCCGGAGCGACTCCGGCGTGCCCAGGACGGGCAGGCCGTACGGGTGGCGCCCGTAGAGCGCCGCATAGAGCTCGTCGAACGCGCGGGAGGCCGGGTTGTCGCGGCGCCGCTGGATCCGGGACAGGAGCCAGTCGCGCTCGATGTCGACCTCCTCGGGAGCCAGCCTCGGCTCCAGCGCCAGCTCGGCGGTCAGCGCCAGCAGCTCGCGCCAGAACCGGGCGAGCGCCGAGCCGCTGATCCCGGAGTAGTCCACGTCCCCGGCGGCGCTCATCTTGCCGCCGAGCGCCGCGATGGCCTCGGCCAGCTCCTGCCCGCCGCGGCGGGCGGTCCCCTTGACCATGACGGCGTGCACGAAGTTGGAGATCCCCGCCTGCTCGGACCGCTCCCAGCGGGTGCCCATGCGGAGCAGGAGCGACACGGCCACCACGGGCGCCAGGGGGTTCTCCCGGACGATCACCGTCATGCCGTTGTCGAGCCGCTCGCGCCGGACCGCGGCGGCCGCGCCCGTGGTCGCGGGCACCAGGAGCAGCGCGGCCGCCAGCAGGAGGGCCGCCCGGCCGGGCCGGATCATCGCGCGGTCCCCTGCGGGACGAAGCGGACGCGGGCGTAGCGGTCCTCGCCGAAGTACCGGCGGGCCACCGCCTGGATCTCCGCGGCGGTCACCCGGCGCAGGCGGGAGAGGTAGGCCAGCTCGTTCTCCAGGGTCCAGGTGGTCTCGGCCTGGCCGTAGGTCTTGGCCAGGCCCTCGGCCGTCTCGATGTCGAAGGCGTAGCTGGCCTCGGCGGTGACGATGGCCCGCTCGCGCTCCGCCTCCGTCACGCCCTCCGCCTTGACGCGGCGCAGGACCTCGAGGACCGCCGCCTCCGCGCGCTCGAGGTTGGTCGCGTCGAGCCGCGCGATGACCGTCACCACGCCCCCCAGCTCCCAGGCGCCATAGCCGGCCTCGATGGAGTGGACCAGCCGCTCCCGCTCGCGGAGCGCCTGGTTCAGGCGGGAGCTGGGCGAGTCGCCCAGGATGTACGTCAGCAGGTCCACCGCGTAGACGTCCGGCGCGTTGGTGGGGGCCGTCCGCCAGGCCATGCCGAGCCAGGCCTGCTGCTCCGGGCGCGGCACGTCCAGGCGCCGGGCGCCGTCGAGCGGCCCGAGCGGGGGCACGGGCGGCCGGCCCTCGCCCTCGCCCCGCAGCCGGCCGAACGTCTCCCGGCCCAGGCGCAGCGCCTCGTCCGCGTCCACCGCGCCCACCACGACCACGGTCATGTGGCGGGGCACGTAGAACTTCCGGGAGTAGGCCCGCAGCCGCTCGCGCGTGAGGCCCTGGATCAGCTCGGGCGTGCCCAGGAGCGGGCGGCCGTAGGGGTGCGGCGCGTAGACCTGCTCGTAGAGATGCCGCAGGATGAAGCGGTCCGGCGTGTCGGCGGTGAGCCGCATCTCCTCCAGCACGACCTTGCGCTCGGCGTCCAGCTCGGATGGCTCGAAGCTGGCGTTCACGGCGATGTCGGCCAGCAGCTCGAGGCCTGCACGGAGGTGGTCGGCCGGCAGCAGGACGTCGTAGTGCGTGTAGTCCTGGGAGGTGTAGGCGTTGCTCCGTCCCCCGAGCCCCTCGACCAGGAGGTCGATGGACCCCGGCGGCCGGGTGGGCGTGCCCTTGAAGAGGGTGTGCTCCAGGTAGTGGGACAGGCCCAGCTCGTCCGGCGCCTCGTCGCGCCCGCCGACTCGCAGCCAGAGCTGGACCGCCACCACCTCGCTGGCCCGGTGCTCCTGGACGATGAGGACCACGCCGTTCGGCAGCACCTCGCGCACCGGGCCTCCGGGAACGACCGGCCGGGGGCCCGCGGCCAGGGAGCAGCCGCCGAGCAGGACGCCGGCCAGCGCCAGGACCGCGAGCGCGTCCCTCATGCCACCCCGTTCAGGACGTAGTCGAACACGTCGAAGTTCCTGATGTCGCCGTCCCGCCGCGCGTACGCGGCCGTCACCGGCCGGTTGAGCACGAAGGGCACGGTCTGCTCCGAGAGCCCCCCGTGGGATCGGAGCGGCTCCTGCAGCATGGACAGGTCGTGCTCCTCGGCGGACTTGCCCAGCACCACGTCGCGCTCGGCCACCAGCACCACGTCGCCCACCCGGTCGGGCGGCAGCTCGAACCGGGCGCAGGCGGCGGCGCGGTCGTGCACCTCGGCCACGCCCGGCGTGGCCCGGAGCAGGGCCAGCGCCGCCTCCGCGTCGTCCGGCCTCGCCAGGTGAACCGTGGCGAACGAGCCCAGCGCACCGTGGTGCACCACGTAGGGATCGGTGATGGGCAGGACGATGCGCACCGCGCCCCGCCCCAGACGCTCTTCCAGCAGGGGCCGGAGGTAGATCACGTTCGGCGTGCCGTCCGGCCGCGCCTTGCCGTTCATGCCGTGATCGGCGGTGATGCCCAGCACCGCTCCCGCGCGGTCGAAGGCCTCGAAGTAGCGGTCGAGCATGGCGTGGAACCGGTCGGCCACCGGGTCGCCGGGTGGGTGCTTGTGCTGGACGTAGTCCGTGAGCGACAGGTACATGACGTCCGGCCGCTCGCGTCGCAGCAGGGCGAGGCCTGCCGCCAGGACGTACTCGCTCAGCTCCGCGCTGTAGACGTCCGGCACCGGCATTCCCACGAGGTCCACCACGCCGTCGATCCCGTGCTCCTCCCGGGTCACGCGGTCGGCCTTCTCCGACGAGAAGCAGATTCCCTCGAGGCCGTGGCCCAGGAGGCGCCGCAGCTTGTCCTTGGCCGTCACGACGGCCACCCGCGCCCCGGCCCGGGCCAGGCGGGCCAGGAGCGTCTCGGACCTGAGGAGTGCCGGGTCGTTCATCATGACCTCGCGACCGCTGGCGGCGTCGTAGAAGTAGTTGCCCGAGATCCCGTGGACCGCGGGCGGGGCCCCCGTCACGATGGACAGGTTGTTGGGGTTGGTGAAGCTCGGCATGGCGCCACGGGCCAGGCGGGAGAACCCGTCCCGCCGGAACCGCGCCAGCGCCGGGGCGAGGCCCGCCTCCACGACACGGTCCAGGTAGGCTGGCTCGCAGCCGTCGATGCAGACCACCACCACCGGCCGGGTGGGGCAGCGGTAGGTGCGGCCGTTCAGCGCCACCGAGGGTCCGGTCATGGCCTCACGGAACTATACGTCGAGGGAGGCGGTGAGGGACGCGAAATGTCGCCCTCACGGCCGCGGGCCCAGGGCGGTGGCGGCGAGGGCGGCCCGCGCCGACCGCCGTCGCCCGAGGGCGC
>JBBIOF010000038.1:0-11197 GCA_037443505.1 Candidatus Rokuibacteriota bacterium | reverse complement strand
CGATCCAGGCTGTCGGTGGCCTGGCGGGCGAGGCGGCCGAACGACTCGTCGATGAACGCCTTGAACCCGGGGTCCAGGTCCAGGGGCCGGTCGCCGCGGGCTGCCCGCTCGGCCTCCTCGTCGTCCAGGGCGGCCGTCACGGCAGCCTCGATGGCCGCGAAGACGGCCGCGGCGTCGCCCGTCGCCGCGGCCGGCACCGCGTGCTCCTCCCAGCGCCGGCGCCAGAGGGCCTGGTACGGGACGCGGCCGGGAAACCGGCCGGCGTCGGCGACCGCGGCCGGCCAGTCGAGCCCGTTCGTCTCCATGAGATCCCGGACGTCGCGCCAGCGGTCCAGCGACAGGTGACGGATGTAGGCCTGGCGGGCGACGTCCATGAACGCGTTGCCCTCGACCCGCTCGTCCCGCCGGCGTGGGCGCCTCGTCACGGCTCCCAGCCCTCCTGCATGGACATCACCGCGGCCACGGCGCGGCAGCTCGGGCACATGCGGAGGAGGCTGCGCCGGGCGCCGGCGAACGTGTCGAGGAGGTCGGCCATGCCCAGCACCTTGCTCTCGATCACCTCCACGGCCCGCCGGTTGCCGAAGGGCGCGCCGCACTTGACGCAGGCCAGCGTCTCGTCCTGGACGACCACGTGGTAGTCGAGTGCCCCGGGATCGAGGAACGTCTCGGGCCGCAGCGTGATCACGCGCTCCGGGCAGGCCGTGGCGCAGAGGCCGCAGTTGACGCAGGCCACCTGCCGGAGCTCCAGGGCCTGGCGCGCCTCGTCGTAGCGGAAGGCGTGGGTGGGGCAGACGTTCACGCAGGTCCGGCAGAGCGTGCAGCCGCGGACCTGGACGTCGGGAAACGCGAACGGGGCGTCCGCGGGAACGCGGGTACGGCCGGGCGTCCGCCCCGTCGCGGCCACCAGCGCGCGGATCGCCTCGGCCACGGCCTCGCGGCCGCCCTCGGTCCCCGCCCCGGCCGTCCCGTCCCAGGCCACCGGGGAGGGCGCCACCGAGGCGGCGAACCGGTCGAGGGCCTCGATCAGGCCCGCGCCCTCGCCCGTCAGCACGTGCACGCGCTCGCCGCCCAGGCCGAACGCCTCCAGGAAGGCCCTGACCAGCTCCACCGTGCGCGGAAGGAACTCGCGCTCCCCGTGGGGGCAGCTCTCGCACCCCACCAGCGCGACCCCGGCGGCGCCGTAGCGGAACGCCGCCAGCACGTCGGCGTCCGAGACGTGCCGGAGACAGGCCACGGGAACCGGCAGCACGGCCGCGCGGTACGGCCGCCGCAGCCGCGCGGCCTCGGCGAAGGCCGCCGCGCCTTTTTCCGGGCAGTGGAAGGCGACGACCAGCGGGTCGCCCCGCCCGTCCCCGTCGACCGGCGCGAGGAGCGCTCGCAGCCGCAGGTCGCGCTCGGCGGCCGGCGGATCGGTGAACGCCAGCGCGGAGGTGGGGCACGCCGCGACGCAGGCGCCGCAGCCCTCGCAGGCGGCCAGGTCCACGCGCACGCGGAGCGGCTCCTTCGCGTCCCGTGCGATGGCGTGATAGGGACACGCGGGGATGCATTGCCCGCACGCCTGGTGGCCGGCCGCCCCCCCCGCGCACGTGCCGGGGTCGTAGCGCACGTACTGGGGCTTCCTGAACTCGCCCACGAGCCCGAAGACCTTCCAGGCCAGCGCCTCGAGACCGCCGGCCGCCGGGTCCGGGAGGACGTGGTACCCCGTGCGGGACGGGCCGGACGTCGCCGCGCGGCCCAGCACCACCACCTGGTCGGCCACGACCACCTCCCGGTCGGCCCGCGGGATGCGGATCGCGCCCACCCCGGCGCAGGCGTCCAGGCAGTCGCCGCAGCGGTCGCACAGCTCCGTCCTGAGCCTCAGGGCGGGCGTGATGGCGGAGGTGTGGCACACCGGGACGCACCGCATGCAGTGGATGCACGTCCCCAGGTCGATGGGCTGCTGCCGCTTGATCGTCACCCTGAAGGCGCCCAGCGAGCCCTCCACCCCGGCCAGGCGGCCCCAGGTCGCCTTCCAGGGCAGCGGGTGCAGGGGCCCGGCGTCGAGGGCCGGCGAGCGCTCGTCGAGCAACAGCGCCGGCCGCGCCACGTCGGCGAGCCGGCGGGCCAGGTCGATGCCGGCGGGCGAGTCCGTGGCGATGAGCACCGTCGGGCCGGCCTGCACGGGCATGTCGGGCCGCTCGCCTCCGGCCTCGGCGCTCCGGAGGGACGCCCGCAGCAGGCGCGCGGCCTTGACGTTGCCGGATGCGCGGTCCGGGTGCGTCCAGAAGCAGCCCTCCCGCAGGTTCACCACCTCGACCCTGGCGGGGTCGAGGCCGGCGGCCTTCGCCACCTCCCTGAAGAGGTCCGGCGTTCCACAGCAGGCCACGGCCAGGCGCTCCACGCCTCCCTTGCCCAGCAGGTCCATGAGGCGGTGGATCTCGTCGCGCGGCAGGCGCTGGTAGAGGGCCGGGGGCTCCGCGAGCCCGAGGGCGCGCTGGATGGCGCGCGCGTCCCACGGCAGCGTCCCGTTACAGCCGCAGAGTGCAACCGTCCAGCGCATTGGACCTCCCGGCCAGATCTGACGAGGATTTACAGCCCGTCGGTTGAGCGCGTATGATACGCCCATCCCAGGGAGACCGTCAAAACGGCCGAGATGGGCTCGACCTCCGAGACCGCCGTCCTCGCCGCGCTGCGGCGCGTGCAGGACCCCGACCTCCACGCCGACGTGGTCACGCTCGGCTTCGTGCGCGACCTGAGCGTGGATGGAGGCCGGGTGAGCTTCACCCTGGAGCTGACCACGCCGGCCTGCCCGGCCCGGAGCCTCCTCGAGCGCCAGGCCCGGGACGAGGTGCTGAAGGTGCCGGGCGTCACCGACGTGCGGGTGACGATGACGGCCCGCGTGCGGGCGGCCGGCGTCCCCCGCGGCGAGGAGGCGCCGCTCGTCAAGAACACGGTGGCGGTGTCCTCGGGCAAGGGCGGCGTGGGCAAGTCCACGGTGGCCGTCAACCTGGCGCTGGCGCTCGGGGGCGCCGGCGCGCGCGTGGGGCTCCTGGACGCCGACGTCTACGGCCCCGACGTGCCGCTGATGATGGGCGCGCGGGGCCTGCCCGGGATGTTCCGGGGGCGGATCGTGCCGGTCCTCGCCCATGGCATCCGCCTGATCTCCATCGGCTTCTTCGTCCCGCCGGACGAGGCCGCCATGCTGCGCGGGCCCATGCTCTCCTCGACGATCAAGCAGTTCCTCTTCGACGTCGAGTGGGGCGAGCTCGACTACCTGGTCATCGACCTGCCGCCCGGCACCGGCGACGCCCAGCTCACCATCTCCCAGGTCATCCCCCTGACTGGCGCGGTGATGGTGACGACGCCCCAGGACGTGGCGCTGCACGACGTCCGCAAGGGGCTCGCCATGTTCCGCCAGCTCAACGTCCCCGTCCTGGGCGTCGTGGAGAACATGAGCTGGTACACCTGTCCCCACGGCGAGCGGGTGCACCTGTTCGGCCGCGGGGGCGGGCGGAAGCTGGCCGAGGAGCACGGGGTCCCGCTGCTGGCCGAGCTGCCCTTCGACCCCGCGACCCAGGCGGGCGGCGACTCCGGGCGGCCGGTGGTGGTGGCGGAGCCCGGCTCCGACCAGGCCGAGGCCTTTCGCCACCTTGCCGGGCGCGTGGCGGCGCAGGTATCCATCCAGGCGCTCCGTCCCCTGCCCACCGTCGGCTGAGCGGGCAGCCCTCAGCCGGTCCCCGCGCGCCGGCGCTCCTCGCCCCGGATCTCGCGCCGGAGCAGCTTGCCCACCTTCGACTTCGGGAGCATGTCGCGGAACTCCACGTACTGCGGCACCTTGTAGGCGGCCAGACGGCTCCGGCACCAGTGGATCAGGTCCTGGCCGGTGACCCCCTTCACGTCCTTCTTCAGCACCACGAACGCCTTCACGCGCTCGCCGACGTCGGGGTCCGGGACGCCCACCACGCAGGCGGCGACCACCGCGGGGTGCTCCTGGAGCGCCGCCTCCACCTCCGACGCCGACGTCCGGTAGCCCTTGTGCTTGATGACGTCGGCGGAGCGGTCCACGAAGTACACGAAGCCGTCGCCGTCCATCCGCACGATGTCGCCGGTGCGGTACCAGCGCCGTCCCGCGAGCTCCACGAAGGCGGCCGCCGTCTCCTCGGGCTGCTCCCAGTAGGCGCTCACCATGGGATCCGACGAGACCAGCAGCTCGCCCGCCGCGCCGACCGGCACCGGCTCCAGCGTGTCGGGCGCCACCACGCGCACGACCTTGCTCTCCAGCACCCGGCCCACGCTGCCCGGCCGGCGCTCCCCCACCGGCGAGGTCATGGCGACGCCGCCGCAGGTCTCGGTGGCGCCGTAGCCCTCGAGCACGGGGACGCCGATGCGCGCCTCCCAGCGCCGGCCCACCTCCGCCGGCAGCACGTCGCCGCCGGACATGCAGTAGCGCAGCGACCGCAGGTCGTAGAGGTCCAGCCGCTCGTGCTCGAGGATCATGCGGTAGAGGGCGGGCACGCCGACCAGGGTGGTGGCGCCGTACCGCTGCACGGCGTCCAGCAGGCCGTCCAGGTTGAGCCGCGGCAGCACCACCAGGGTGCCGCCGGCCAGGCAGCAGGCGGCCAGGGCGCAGGTCTGGCCCAGGATGTGGAAGAGGGGCGCGCCCGAGAGGACCACATTGTTTTCGGCAGGGACGACGGGTTCGCTGATGGACACCTGCTCGGCCGCCGAGCGGAGGAAGAGCCGGTGGGTGATGGGCACGCCCTTCGGGTGGCGCGTGGTCCCGCCCGTGTAGAGGATCTCGGCCACGTCGTCGGGGCCGACGGGCGGACGCGCCGGGGCGCCGGGCGACGCCAGCAGCGCCGGCAGCGAATGGACCCGGGGCCCTCGCGGGCGGCGACCGCGCGGGACCCGGTCGAAGGCCCGGCCCACGGCGCGCTTCCACGCGGGCAGCAGGTCGGCCAGCCCCGTCACCACCACGGCCTCCACCCCGGTGCCGGGCAGCGCCTGCTGGACCCAGCCGAAGTTCACGTCGGTGCAGACCACGACCCGCGCGCCGCTCCCGGCCGCGATCTGTCGCACCTCGGGGGCCGCGTAGATCGGCGTGATGGGGACGGCGATGGCGCCCGCCTCCAGCGTGCCCAGCCAGGCGACGACCCACTGGGGTCCGCCGGGCAGGTACAGCAGCACGCGGTCGCCCGGCTCCACGCCCAGGCGCGCCAGGCCGCCCGCGAAGCGCGCGGCCCACTCGCGCAGGCGGCCGTACGTGTAGCGGGTGCCCAGGTACACCAGCGCAGTGGCTCCCGCCCGTCGCGCCGCCAGCCGGTCGAACGTCTCGGGGATGGTGGTCATACGCCGAAGTAAGCGGCGCGGACCTCGCGGTTGTCCATCAGCTCCGCGCCGCTGCCGGAGAGGGTGAGCGTCCCGTTCTCGATGACGTACCCGCGGTCGATCACGGGGAGGATCGGCCGGGCGAACTGCTCGGCCACCAGGACCGTGATCCCCGCCTGGTCCCGCACCGACCGGATGGCCCGCACCACGTCCCGCTGCACGGCCGGCGCCAGCCCCAGCAGCGGCTCGTCCAGCAGGAGCAGGCGCGGCCGGGCCACCAGCGCCATGCCGATGGCCAGCATCTGCTGGAGCCCGCCCGAGAGGAAGCCCGCCTTCTGCCGCCGGAGCGGCACCAGGCCCGGGAACATCCGGAAGACCCGCTCCATGCTCTCGCGCACCTCCGCGCGGCGGCGCAGGTAGCCCGCGATGCGCAGGTTCTCGTCCACGCTCGACTCGGGAAAGACCGGGTGCCGCTCGCGGCAGAGGACGATGCCCAGCCGGACGCGCTCGGCGGGGCCGACCGCGGCGAGGTCGCGGCCGTCGAGGGTGACCTCGCCCAGGACCGTGATCCGCTCGCCACCCCGCCGCGCCTCGCGCTGCCGGAGGTGGAGGATCAGCCCGGCGATGGTGTCGAGCAGCGTCGTCTTGCCGGCGCTGTTGGAGCCGATGACCCCCACGACCTCGCCGGCCCGAACCTCGAGGCTCAGGCCGTTGATGGCCAGCGCGTTCTCGTAGAACACCATCAGGTCGCGGACGGCCAGCACGTCACTCGCCCCCGAGGTACGCCAGCCGGACCGGCTCGCTGGCCATGACCTCCTCCGGCGGCCCCTCGGCGATCTTCCCGCCGAAGTTGAGGACCAGCACGCGGCGCGCGATCCGGAACAGCTCGCGGAGTCGGTGCTCGACCATCAGGATGGTCCGCCCCTCCTCGCGCAGGCGCTCGATGAGCGGCACCAGGCTGCCCACCTCGGCCGGGCTGAGCCCCGAGAACAGCTCGTCCAGGATCACCAGGTCCGGCCGGAGCGCGATGCAGCGCGCCAGCTCCAGGCGCTTGAGATAGCCGTGGGGCAGGGCGCCGGCTGCCTTCCACGGCACGGCCGAGTCCCGCTCGAACCCCACCTCCTCCAGGAGGTCCACGGCGACCTCGTCCAGGTCGCCCCACGCGCCGCCCGCCAGGCGGCGCACCCGCGGCGACCGCAGCACGATCACCAGGTTCTTGTAAGCCGGCAGGTGGTAGAACGGGCGCACCATCTGGAAGGTGCGGGCGATGCCCAGGCGGGCGACGCGGTGCGGCGCCCACCCGGTGATGTCGCGGCCGCGGAAGGCGACGCGCCCCGCGTCGGGCCGCACGAACCCCGTGATCAGGTTGACCAGGGTGGTCTTGCCCGAGCCGTTGGGCCCGATGATCCCCAGGACCTCGCCCGGGTGGAGGTCGAAGTCCACGCCGCTCACGGCGGCCAGGCCGCCGAAGTGCTTGACCAGGCCCCGCACCTCGAGCAGCGGCCCGCTCACTGCTCCACCTCCACCCAGCGCTCGCGCTGCTCGTACTTCCGGCGCAGGTAGTGGAAGACGCCCTCGGGAAGCGCCACGGTGAAGACCACCAGCAGCAGCGCGTAGAGGACGATGCGGAGGCCGCCGAGGCCGCGCAGGGCCTCGGACAGGGGCACCAGGATGAAGGCGCCCAGGGCGGCCCCCGCGAAGGAGCCCACGCCGCCCACCACGGCCGCCGCGATGGGCAGGATCGAGTAGTCCAGCGCGAAGGCCGGCATGCCCACGAACATGTACGCGTGGGTCATGAAGGCGCCGGCGAAGGCCCCGGCGGCGCTGGCCAGGAACAGGGCCTGGGCCCGGCAGGCGTGCACGTCGATGCCCGCGCTCGTCACCGCGCGGTCGTTGTCGCGGATCCCCTGGAGCACCAGGCCGTAGTCGCTCCCGGCGAGCCGGCGGTACCCGAAGAGCGCCGCCCAGAACGCCAGCGTGGCCACCGCCAGCTCCACCGGCTGGCCCGGGAACGGCGCCAGGCCGTGGAGGCCCTCGGTGCCGCCCAGCACCTTGGTCGCCTCGATCACGCGGACCAGGATGAGGGGCAGCACCAGCGTGACCATGGAGAAGTAGATGCGGCGGAGCCTGAGCACGGGCAGGAGCAGCGCCGTGCTGAGGGCGGCGCCGCCCACGGTGCCGAGCGGAACCGTGACCAGCGGCGGCCAGCCGAGCGCGTGGTTCAGGGCCCCCGCCACGTAGGCGCCGAGCCCGAAGAACAGCGCCTGCCCCAGGGAGACGATGCCCGTCATGGCCAGCAGCTCCCAGGACAGCGTCAGCAGGGCGAAGGTCAGGGTGGAGACCAGGACCTTGCGCCCGTAGGCGTCCAGGAGCAGAGCCGCCAGGGGGATCCCCGCGAGGGGCAGCGCCCGCGGGGCCACCAGGTAGAGGGCCTCGCGCCACGAGGCGAGCGCGAAGACGTCGTCCGCCCGGGCCTTGATCGCCCGGTCGATGCGCTCGCGGCGGCGCCGGGGGGCGCTCAGATGCGCTCCTCCAGCTCCTTCTGCCGGCCGAAGAGCCCGGAGGGCCTGAGCGCCAGGACCGCCAGGATCGCGACCAGGCTCACGATCATCGTCCAGTGCGGGCCCAGCGCCGTGGCGGTCACCACCTGCGCGTAGCCGAGGATGAAGCTGGCAACCACCACGCCGGCGGCGCTGCCGAGCCCGCCCACGATGCACACGGCCAGGGCGTTGAGCAGCACGTCGTACCCGCTCTCCACGGCGATGGTGCCCAGCGGGAGGATCACGACCGCGGCGACCGCCGCCAGGCCGGCCCCGAAGGCCACGCTGAGGGCCGCCACGCGGTCGGCGTCGATGCCCAGCGCCAGCGCGGTCCGCTCGTCCTGCGCGATGGCGCGGAAGGCGAGGCCGGTGCGCGTGTACCGGGTGAAGAGCCAGAGGAAGGCGGCCAGCGCGCCGCCCACGCCCACGATCACCAGGCGCTGGGCGTCGACGAACGTCCCGGCGATCTCCACGGTGCCCTCCACCAGGGCGGGCAGCGTGTACTCGAAGCCCACCAGGCCCAGGAAGCGGAACGTCTCCAGGATGGCGAGGCCGATGCCGAAGGTGGCGATCACCTCCGACAGCTCGAGGCCGCGGACGCGGAGCAGCACCAGGCGGCAGGTCGCCCACCCGGCGAGCGCGGTCAGGACGACGGCCAGCACGGCCGCGGCCGGCCACGGCAGGCCGGCCGATCGCCCCAGGAACCACGCCGCGAAGCCGGCCAGGACGTAGAGGGCGCCGTAGGCGAAGTTGGCGACGCCCCCGATGCCGAAGGTGAGGTTGAAGCCGAGCGCGGTGAGGGCCAGGACGACGCTGTTGACGAACCCATAGACGAGCGTCCCCTGCCACACGCCGCCGGCCCGTCCTCTCCTGGCGCCCGCTACCGGGCGGGCCTGAGACCGGGCGGAAGCTGGATCCTGCCCTCGGCCAGCGCCTCCGGGTACACGATGACGCGCCTGCCGTCCTGCCACTGGTAGACCGCCGCCGTGGCCGCCTGCCTGGGGTCGAGCCCGAACACCACCTGGTGGTCCCGGCCGAACTTCACGCGCCCCATGACGCCCTCGCGGTCGGACTTCTCCAGCTCCGCCACGACCGCGTCGGGATCGAGCGTGCCGGCCCGCGTGATGGCGCCGGCCAGCAGGTACACCGCCTCGTAGGCGGGCGCCGGGCCGTGCCCCGACTCGATCTCCTTGCCCCACCGCTTCGCGTACGCCTCGTAGAAGGCGCGCGAGGCCGGGACCCGCGCCGAGGGCATGTTGCCCACCTCGAAGATGGCGTTGATGGCCCCGTTGATCCGGCCCTCGAAGGTCTTCCAGGCGCCGGGGCCCGCCAGGGGCGAGATGAAGCCCGCCATCAGCGCGGGCACCCGCATGCTGTTCCACTGCTTCACCAGGATGCCGCTCTGGGGCATGTCGAACACGGGCAGGATCACCTGGGCCCCCGCCTGCCGGGCCTTGAGGAGCCCCGCGGAGAAGTCGGCGGCGCCCGTCGGGTAGGCCTCCACGCCCACCACCTGCCAGCCGTTCTTGCCGAACCAGCCCTCCATGGCCTTCGCAGTCGCCTGGGCCCAGAGGACGTCCTGGTGCATGAGGAATGCCTTCGTGAAGCCGAACTCCTTGTTCACGAACGCCATGGTGCCGGAGAGGTACTGGATCAGGTACGCCGCGTCCAGGCTCACCCGGAAGCCGTACCGGTACTTCGGGTCCTCCTCCACCTTCTTCTTGAAGGCCGGCGTCATGGCGATGCTGCCCAGGAGCGGCACCCGGTGCTTGGCCAGCAGGTCCATGCCCGCCAGCAGCGCCTCCGACCGGAACGGCCCCACCACGATGGCGTGGACCTTCTTGTCGAGGATGATCTTCTCCATGCCCAGCAGCGCCTCGGACACCGGCACGCCCGGCGCGGCGTCGCGGAGGTCGAGGGCCTCGATCCTGAGGGGGCGCTTCTCCGCGCCCACCACCACCCCGCCGCGGGCGTTGATCTCCTCCACGGCCAGCGTGGCCGCCTTCAGGCTCTCGCCGCCCTCGAGGAAGCCCAGCGAGGTCGGCACGCCCAGCACGATGGGCTCGGCGGCCCCGGCCGGGTCGGGCGCGGCGGCGCCCAGGGCGGCGAGGACGAGCAGCGCGACGAGCGACGAACGCCTCGGCATGGTTAGTCTCCTTCTCGGGGGGCGGCGCCGGCTCACCGTCCGGGCCGGGCGCCGCCGGCGGCCATGACGCCGGCCAGCTCGAGGGCGGTGCCCGCGTAGAGGTTGAGCCCGTCCGGCCGCACGTAGCCGCAGACGGTGATGTTGAGCTGCTCGGCGAGCGCCACCGCCATCTCGGTGGGCGAGGTGCGGGAAGCCACCAGGGGCACCTCCATGCGCGCCGCCTTGAGGAGCATCTCCGACGAGATCCGGCCGGTGGACAGGAGGATCCGGTCCCGGGTCGGCAGCCCGCGCAGCAGGGCCTCGCCCTTGACCTTGTCCACGGCGTTGTGCCGGCCGACGTCCTCGGCCACCACCAGGAGCCCATCGCCGTCGGCGAGGGCCGCCCCGTGGATGCCGCGGGAGGCGCGGTAGTGCACGGCCGCATCGAAGAGGTCCTTCATGCGGGCGCTGAGCTGGGCCGGGCGCACCCGGAGCGGCGAGTCCAGGCGCGGGAAGAGCCGGTGGTCGATGCGGAAGGTGATGCCGCCGCCGCAGCCCGAGGTGAGGATGCGCTCGGTGGGCAGCGTCACCGGGTGCGTGAGCGTCACGTCGGCCCGGCCGTCCACGGGCGAGACCTCCAGGCGCGCGACCTCGGCCAGGTCGCCGATCACCTTCTCCATCCAGAGGTAGCCGACGACGAGCGCCTCCAGCTTCACCGGCGAGCAGAGCAGCGTGAGGAACCGCTGGCCGTTGACGTGGAGCGTCAGCGGCTGCTCGCGGACGACCTCGCCGGTGACCTCCTGGGCCTGCTCCCCTCGCACCCTGAGGTACGTGCGCATGGCGGCTCGCGTCAGATTCTAGCAGGCCGCCGGGGCCGGCCCCGGGCCGTTTCCGGGACGGCGCCCGGAGCCCCCCGTTTCAGTACAGCACCCGCACCAGCGTCAGGCCGTGGGCGGGGGCCGTGGGTCCTGCCCGCCGGCGGTCCCGGGAAGCCAGCACCTCCGCCAGCCAGCCGGGCTCGCGGGCACCGCGTCCCACCACCACCGCGCTGCCCACGATGGTCCGCACCATGTGGTGGAGGAACCGGTCGGCGGAGACCAGCACCGCCACGCGGTGCCGCCGGCGGACCACGTGGAGGGCGCGGACGACGCACACGGGCGCCGCCTGGCGGCCGGCGGCCGCGCAGAAGGCCGAGAAGTCGTGGCGGCCGCGCAGGGGCGCCAGC